>JBILIO010000138.1:0-4975 GCA_044349915.1 Sphingobacteriales bacterium
ATATGGCTCCATTACTTTAGGTAACCGCAAATCTAATATTACTGGTTCTTTGGGTTACGGAACAATTTGGGGAAATCAAAATAATGCTGGTGGCAGAGCCATTGTATCTATTGCAGCAATGCATAAGTTAAGCAAAAGTATTAGTTTAGTTTTTGATTCATTTATATTACCATCAACTAGAACAATTATAGATGGTGGTAATAGCTATCAAAATAATTTTGCTTTATTTATTCCTGGTTTTAGGTTTCAGACATCCGAAACGGGTGCCTTTCAATTTGGTTTTGCAGGCATAAATTCTTTTGGAGAAACATTTGCAGTACCCTTTCCCTATGTTCAATGGTTTAGAAAATTTTAATCGCCGAGAAATTAAACTTCATCAATTTTAACAATCATAGAAATAAAAAAAGGCGATTGAAATTCAATCGCCTTTTTTATTAGACAAAATTATAGAAAATTACAAAGCTTTAAAACGGAAATTATAATAACGTTGGGTGCTTAATTTAATTGCACTTGTTGCAGTGGTTAATGGTGTTACACCACCTTTGTAATAATTATTGATTTCTAATTTATACAGCGTTCCGTCTGCTCCTCTGATCATTAACACACGACCTGGTATTGGTGTAATTAAATTATTTGGTCCATCATAAACATACCAGCCTTTGTTACTGCCTGTTTTAATAGCATATACAGGTGCTGCGTCTGTACGAATAATAGAATCTGCATTAAACGAAATTACATCAGCAAATATACCCACATGAGTGTATGCACCACCCATTCCTGGACCCGATGTGCCGGCATTAGTGATGATAGTTGTTCCTCTGAAAGCTACGTCCCAATTGCTGCTAGCGCTATCAGTTAAAGGAACCATGGCGCGATTTTTTAAACTAAAAAAAGTAAAATGTCCGGTTCCTACAGGTTGTCCTTGAGCAGAAGTTCCAATAATGGTATCGGCTATTAAATTTTGCACCTCTGTTACATCATTCAGTGTGTAAACTTTATAAGAGCCATTATTGCTCGTATCAATAATTGATTTTGTGTTGTCGGTGCAAGCGTAAAAGCTAGAAGCAACCATGGCCATGGCCATTAAAATTTGATTTTTTTTCATGCGAATTTATTTTTTATTTTTTTGATTAAATTGATAAGATAAAGTAGTGTAAAAGGTTCGTCCTGCTAGGTTTGGAAGATTAGCCATATCTATATAATTTCCAATATTATCACAACCAATTTGTGCCCTAAATTGTTTGTTGAATTGTTTACCTGCTGCAATATTTATTTGTGCAAAGCCTTTGGCAAATCCATCGTTGGTATTGTATAAACCATTGCCATCTTTATCGTTCACGGCCCATTTACTTCTATAAATAACACGCAGGTTGGTAAAATAATTTTCGTTTTCGTAGCTTAATTTAAAATTAGCCATGTGCTTGCTTCTATTAGGCAAACCTACATATTCGCTGAGCACCATGCGTCTTGCAAAGCCACTTGCATCAATGGTGTACACCCTACCCGCTTCAATTTCTTTAACTTGATCTTTATCGGCTGTTAAAAGATATTGGTAGCCTGCCGATACAGCAAATTGTGGCGTAATTTTAACACTCATTTGTGATTCGATGCCTTGGGTATAGGCATTTTTTAAATTTAAATAACTAAAAATTTGTGCGCCGCTTTTATGATACGCCACTAATCTGGTGTCAATTAAATTCTCGACATCGTTTCTAAAAAAAGATAAATCAAATTGAATTTGTTGATTAGGATTATATTGCAAACCAAAGTTTATACCGGTTGCAAATTCGGGTTGTAATTCTTTGAGTTTATAAAAGTCGGATTCGATGCTGGAGATTTGTCCAATGCTTTGTAAAAATTCGATTTGCTTTTGCGCTTCTAATGCACCAAATACGGAGTATCCGCCGGCTGCGGTGTTTGTAAAGTTTAAATATAACTGTCTAAAATCGGGCGCTTTAAAACCACGACCAATACTGGCATTGAATTTTAAATGCTCGGTTGCTTTATACATTGCCGCTATTTTTGGCGAAAATGCAGCCGCAAATAATTGATTATTATCGTATCGAAAACCTGCAATGATGGTTATTTTTTCAATTGGTTTGATTTCTGTTTGCGCAAATACATAGTTAATATTATTTGTTCTTCTATCGCTGTTAAGCTCGTATCTATTGCTCTTTACGCCTTCTTGCACATAACCAACTCCCGCATTAAAACTAATTTGATCGTTTAAATAATAATCGGTTTGATTTTCTACTCTTACAAATTGATGATTTAATTGGTCGTCGTAAATACTATTACCCGAGGTGTTTAAATTTTGATCGGCATTATAATTAGTAGCGTATAAACGAAGTGTAGATTTTAATTTACTAGAAAACAAATGAGTAATAACCGGATTCAAATTAAAATCTTTGTGGTATTCGTTGCCTTTAGAATAAGTAATAATACCATTATTAGTGACTGCAATTTCGTTTTGAATATGCTCGTAGGCATACCTTAAGTCGATGTCAATTTTTGTTTTTGCACTTGCTTGGTAACTGGTATGAAATTGATTGGTCAGTCTCCAAATAGGCGCAACTGTTCGTTCTACAGCATATGGCCTAATACTAAAACCATCGGATTGATAAGAGTTTAAGAAATGCGAAAAAGTAAATTTGCCTTTTGAAAAAGTAGTATTGCAATTAAAATCTTTGGTATTATAGGTGCCATATCGCAAACTGGTTGCTAATTTATTGTTGGGTGTTTGATCGGTAATAATATTGATTACCCCGGCCATGGCTTCCGAACCATATAAAGAAGAAGATGGGCCTTTTACAATTTCAATTTTTTTGATATTTCCAACAGCCAATCGGTTTAAATCGAGCACGCCAGAAGTACGGCCCACTAAGGGTTCGCCATTGATCATGATTAAAGTATAATCGGGGTTTAAGCCTTGCATTTGCACTCCGGTGCCAAAACCAGAAGTTAAAAACAAGCCAGATTGTTCTTGCAAAATATCCGAAAGGCGCATAGAGCCTGCTTGTTTAATGCTTTTTTGGGTAATGATTTTGGTAGGAATAGCGACATTGCTGAGCTTGCGCTCGGTTCGCGTTGCTGTAACAACGGTTTCTTCTTTTATGTTGTATTGCTTTAAAAGCGAATGATAAGAAGAATCTGTAGCTGTTTGCGCATAAGTAGCTGTGCTACTTGCGAATAAAAAAATTACAAAAAAATTGTATTTCAGCCCCTTCATCTAATGCAAATATGCTTGCTTTTAGATGGAGAAATGTCATCGAAATGTCAGAGTAAATTACATGACATTTCTTTGACAAAAATTAGAAGTTTAATTGCGCTTGTAATCTTAATAAATTTCCTTTTTGAAGGTTATCTTGCTTCGCAAAATCTTCGTATCTTCTATTAGAAATAGTATAGCAAGCAACTAATTCAAACTGCTTGTATGGTTGCCATTCAACGCCTATTTCTAAATCGTTTACTTGGTAACTTCTTGCATCTTTTTCGTGTTTTTTACCGCCATCATAATATTGATATTTTACGAATGGAAATAAAGTATGTCCGCCTAATTTTAGGTTATACATCATTTGTACATAACCGCCTTTTAAATCTTGAACTTCGATAGAGTCTGTAGCTTTATTAAACTCGGGTCCTTTACCAATGTTGTATTCAGCTTGAAAACCAAATGGCTGAGGATATACAATAAATGATGCCGCAAGTCTTTGATCTGTATAATTTAAATCTTTAATTTTTTTAACACCTGAAGATAAATTTGCAGTTGATAAAACAAATTTACCGGTATAACCTTGAACACTTGCTTCAATTATTTGATTTTTAATCTTTAATGGGTAGGTCACTCTTGCAACATAATGTAAATCATTGTTTAACTCTGGTGCATTTGCAGTTTGGCCGTTATAAGCACCAATGGCTACAACACCATAGTCACCTGATCCTTTTAGTCCAGATTTTACTAAATCATTAAATAAAGCACGCTTATCTTTTGGAGCCCAATAACCGAACACTCCTAAATCACGTTCGTTTGAAACCGCACTATTTAAAGCATCGTTTCGGTCTAAGGCTAATCTATTTTGACTTGATTGCATGTTTTCAAAACCAAAAGGTACTTTACTCTGTCCAATTCTTACCCTAAATTCGTTATCATTATCTAAACCAATATCAAAATAAGCATCTCTTAATTGCGCAAAATGCAATTTATCCGAAGAAGGACTACTTGCAAAATCGGGTTGGATGTAAAAATAAACTTGCTTGCTAATTTGACCAAAAAAGATCATACGCATACGACGAATAAAAAATCCACCGTTATTTCCCCAAGACTTATCACCTTGCTCGTTTCCCAAACTCGAATTAGTTTCGAATAATCTATTGTACCGAATTTGCGTATAGCCTCTAATAGATATCGATTCAAACCATTTTTTTTCAACTGAATTTGCAGCAATACTTGATGCCGATTTTATTATAAGACTATCTGCTTGCGCAAATAAATTAGTTGTTATAGTTAACACTATAAATAAAATGGTATTAAATTTTAAAGAATTCTTTAAGGAAATCATAAATTGTGTTTAAATAATTTTGCTTAACATTAATTTAACGCAAAGTTATCAATTGATTTTTCACCACCACGTTAGATTGTTAGATTTAACATTGGCTTAACATAGAAAAGTGATTATTTAAAGAAATATTTAACTAAACTATTGACAAACAATTAGTTAATTCAATGTTAATTTTTTGTTAAGAAAATGTTATATCCTAACATTTAACATAAAAAACCCCCTTTGTTAACATTGCAACAAGGGGGTTTTGCTATAATTTGTGAAATATTCTATTTAGAACTAAGCGTTTTACTCTGACAAACGAAGTCGGTTATAGGCAATTTTGTTTCCTTTGAAATTTGATTAAAACCACCCGAAATTTCGGAGAAATTTCGGTAGCCACGAGCCTGTAACATGCTGGCTGCAATCATGCTGCG
>JBILIO010000121.1:0-5694 GCA_044349915.1 Sphingobacteriales bacterium
GTAGCATTTAAAGACATTCATATCAATTTTCTAACTGGCAATTTTAGTATTGATAGTTTAAGGTTAAAACCAAATGTGTTGGTTTATAAAAAACTAGATCAAACAAATCAAGCGCCACGCTATTTATTTAGTATTATCATTAAAAAATTAGAAATAAAAAATACGCACCCCATTCAATACTATTTTAACAAAAAATTATATATCAATAAGCTCAAAGTAGAAAAACCAATTATAACAGTTTATTATAATGAATTACACGCTAATAAAAATAAGACAACAGTAAACAAATATCAAAATCCATACGAGTTAATAAAAAACACCATGATTTCTTTGAATGTTAAAGATATCATTTTCAAAAACACAACCTTGTGTATTCAATTAGATAGTGCAACAAATAAAAACAGACAATTTGTTTTCCTATCTAATTTTTATGTAAAAAATCTAGCGATAGATGCTGCTTCTCAAACAAATCATAATCCGTTTTATGCAGATGATATTGGCTTAAGCATTAGAGATTTTAGCTATACAAATAAGGATAGCTCTTATAATTTTAAAATAGAGGAATGTACTGCAAGCACTGCATCTAAGAGTTTTACGGTCTATAATTTAGCGATTACCCCCAAATTACTAGAACAAAATTTCTGCGACCAATTTGGATTTCAAAAAACCAGGTATGTCTTTAATTTTAAAAGTTTGGTTTTCAAAAAATTCCATTTCGAAGATTTTATTTATCGTCAAGTTTTTCGTTCGGAATTACTTGAAATAAATAAAATAAAATGTAGTATAAATTTGAACAAGAGCTATCCAATTAATCCGAATAGAGAGCGTAAGTTTCCGCAACAAATTCCATTTGAACTTGCCTTGCCTTTAACCATTAATAAAATTAAGGTAATTAATTCGGAGATTAATTATTCCGAAATTTTGCCACAAAATAATTTACGATGGCATGTTTCCTTTAATAAATTAAAGGGCGAAATTGCTCATTTTACCAATGAAAAAAAGGAGATCAATCAAAACAAATTATTGAAAATTGATTTCGATTTTTTACTAAATAACGCGGCCAAAACCAATTTATCATTAGGGTTGTTTTATGCCGATAACAAAAGATCTTTTTATTGTAATGGAGAAATGGGTGCTTATAATTTGGCAAAGTTAAACGGTATTTTAAAGCCCCTTGCCAAAATTGAGATTGCAAATTGTAAGTTAAAACAGCTACAAATTAAACTGAAAGGCGACGAAATGGGGGTTAATGCAAATATTTCAATGAAATATAAAAATTTAAGGGTTAAGGTATTAGCCGTTGATAGCCGCGACAATCAATTAAAACATCAGAAAATGTACTCCTTTTTGGCAAATGTTATGGTATTATCCAATGATAATCCAAGTGTTTACGGCAAATTCGTTCAGCCTCAATTTTACTTAGCCCGCAAGCCTCAGCAAGGTTTTTTTAACCTTATTTGGAAGTCTATTTTAAAAGGATGCAAAGAAAGCATTGGGTATTCCGAGAAAGTAGAATTAGAAATGAAACAAAAGTCTAAGAATTATAAAGGATTGCCGCGTGGATCTAAATAGTATATATTTAAGAAAACAAATGGCTATGAAAATCGTTATTAAGAGTATGAAAATATTTTTACCCTTACTTACTTTACTGACCTCTTGCTTGGGGTTTAACCAAGTAAAAAGCAAGCCAGCCAATTTAAAAATGAAAAACAGCATCAACTTTTATTCATTTAAAATGAAATCAATAGACGGAACGCTTATTGATTTTGCTGCTTACAAAGGCAAGAAAGTGCTTATTGTAAATACCGCATCTAAATGTGGGTTTACACCACAATACGAAGCGCTAGAAGCCTTACACAAAAAATATGGCCAGCAATTGGTGGTATTAGGCTTTCCTGCAAATAACTTTGGAGGGCAAGAGCCAGGATCAAATAATGACATTGCGGCTTTTTGTCAAAAAAATTATGGCGTAAGTTTCCAGCTTTTCGAAAAAGTAGATGTAACCGGAGATAAAGCATGCGATTTGTTTAAATGGTTGGCCAATAAAGACGAAAATGGATGGAATAGTCAACAACCCAATTGGAATTTCAATAAATATTTAATAGATGAGCAAGGCGACTTGATCAAATATTTCCCCTCTACCACTAAGCCATTAAGCGAAGAGCTTATCAATAGCATTAAATAATTCATCTTTTCTATTTCTATAATAAACGGCCGAAATGTAAATTTCGGCCTTTTTTATATATTTGTTTAAATATTTTCGAAATGGAAAAAGACGAACAACTATTTGCCTCACTAATTTACTTGTTTCATTCAACGGGAATGCAAGGTTTAGGAAAGGTAATGAATCCAATGACCAATGCTATCGAAAAAAATATAGAGCAGGCGCAACAAGCAATTGATATGCTTGATATGTTAAAAAATAAAACCAAAGGCAATATTAGTGTAGATGCAGAAAAATTACTAACACAGTTTTTGTCTGATTTACGATTAAACTATGTTGATGAAATTGCCAAAAAATAATTTTTAAAAAAATGGAAAATAACCCGAACGCAGAAAAAGATACTAAAAAGGTATATATCCTTTTAGTTGTAATCGCATTGTTAATTGCAACAAATGTTTTTCTCTGGTTGCAAAAAAATAAATCGGAAACAAAAGTAGAACAAACTACCGATGAGAAATCTAAATTACAAAGCGAACTTGATCAATTAGAGGTTGATTTAAATACCGCTACTGCAAACGCCGATACGCTTAATCAAAATTTAATTGCTAAAGATGAAGAGTTAAAAGGCAAAGTTGCAGAATTACAAGCTGCACTCAAAAGAGGGAAAATGAACACAGCTCAGCTTTCTAAGGCTAAAAATGAGATTGATCAGTTGCGTTATTACATTAATAAATATCAAGAACAAATTGCCGCATTAAAAAAAGAAAACGAAGATTTAACCAATGAAAATTCTGGTTTAAAACAAACGGTTGAATCGGAACAAAAAAAATCGAGCGATTTGTTAAATAAAAATATTTCGCTTTCGAATAAAGTTGCGGTCGCAGAAATTTTAAAGCCAACTAGTTTAATTGCCACTGGAATTAAATTTAGAACTAATGGAAAAGAGTCGGCAACAGATCGCGTAAAAAGTTTAGAAAAAATTAAAATCAATTTTACGTTAGCAGATAATCAAGTAGCGGCAACTGGAAATAAAGATTTTTTTATTAGAATTATTAATCCGGAAAATAAAGCCGAAGTAGTAACAGATGCTAACGAAAGTAAATTTAATGCGAATGGCGAAGCATTACAATATTCTGTAAAAAGAAGTTTTGATTTTCAAAACAACCCAAACCAAGAATATAGTATTTACTGGACCAAGGGCTCTAGTTTAAACCCTGGAGATTACACCATTATGCTTTACGCAGACGGTACTTCGATCGGAAAAACAATTTTAAAGCTGAAATAAAAAAGGCGATTAAAAAAACGCTCTTGCTTGCACACTTCCAATATTGATTGTTGGAGCGGATGCCGATGCCCTACCATCATATATTATACTTAATTGAATGCCGGATCCAAAGTTTCTTTGAAACACTAAATTCCAAGTATAATTATTTCCTATTTGTAATCCATCTAACATTTCGTAAGCGATGGCATTATTTACTCCTGCGTTATAACGGTTTTTAATAAGGCTGCATTTGCTTGTTAAACTAAAACTTCCTGCTGCATTATAACTTGTTTCTATATTAAAACTTAAACGGCGTGATTGCTCTTTTAAAATACTATTGTTTTGTTGCGTAGCATAACTTGCCGCCGTAGTGATTCGCCAAAAATAATTTATTTGGCAGGTAAGCTCTGGTTTAAATTCAAAGTAGTCTATATTATAATTTTTTTCTTTAAAATTCAATGATTGGTAGGCTTTCGAGCCATATTTAATAACTCCGTTGGCTAAATAATTTTCTAAAAATATAGCGCGAACCTGCCAAATATGTTCCGATTTGTTTTTATTGTCGTAGCCATTGACTAATAAATTTTTGTTTTCGACTAATTGAATGGTATAATCTAATCCAAAAGCTGGATTAGCTCTGTTAACATATAAGGTATTTCGAATCGCATTTGAATAGGTAACCAAGTTGGTGTCATTTTTATTAACTGCAAAAGGATTGATATCAAAACTAGCTGCGTCGGCTACTTTTTTATCTATTTTTAATGTTAATTGATTACTAAACAATCTGCCAACTTTGCCAAATACATTATCCACTGAAAAATATTTAGCAGGATCTATCAAAATATTTTCGGTTATGCTTGTCGACTTTGTTCTCACAAATTCGGTAGACAGTAAACTTACTTTTAGGTAATTGGCTTCGTAAGAAAATTTGGCTAATTCGAATTCGTTCAATTCTTTAATTCCATTCCCATTATAATCTTGATATATATAAATACCTTGCCCTAAAGGCACTTCCACAAAGGTAAAAGCCCTTTTGGGCTCTTGACCAGAACCAATTTCGTAAAACGTAGTGCTACTGATCATGCCCTGAAAAAAATTGCCATCATGTTTTATTCTGGCAATATTATTTTCATCGTTTTTTAAATTGACATTAGACCGCATAACATCTAATTTTCTATATAAATAATTTACAGACCACATGGACTTTTTATTCCCATTAAATTCTGCATTAAAATTTAATGAATTCGCATTTGTACTAGTTGCAAGATCATTTAAATATGGATTTTTATCTACTCTATGACTATAAGCTAATTGAATAGTCTTGTTAATTGTGGTGCTATTTTTTATATAAATACCAATATCGCTAAAAGCAAAACTATTTTGTTTAAGCGAATCTGTTAAATTAAAATTACTTCGATTGTTTTCTAATTCTTGCGAAAACCCAATATTAATAAATTTAAAGTTTCGCTCTATATTCGATTTTTGGTTAAAGTAATTTGTGCTTGTAAAGTCGAATTGTGATCGGCTAAGCATAAGCGAGGTGTTGTTGTTTAGCTTCCAATCTTTATTTAAAAAACTCCCTAAAACAACATGCTGTATTGCATTATACTGATGCTGTTGATTCAAAAAGTTCGCTTTATATTCTAGGTAATTTTGCTCGTTTTTTATAAGCTTAGTATTATAAGTAAGCCAAATTTCGTTTGTTTTAATGGCAGGAATTAAACTATATATCCTCGCGAATTGAATAGGTCGATAATTTTCTACTGCGTTAAAATGCTTGTCTACTAATTCTATTGCAATCGAATTAATTAATTTTAAACTATTGCTAGTGTCGGCGCTTAAATTTAATTGATTGCGAATGATCGTTTTGTTTGCAAATCCAATATTGTCTTTATCATCAATACTAGCATATAAATTTAAATCTCTATTACTAAATGCAAATTCGTTAGAAACAAACCAATTTTTTTTAGGTGAATAAGAAAAGCCAATGCTCATTTGTTCTTGTTGCTTTGGTGTAACGAGTTTTACAATAGGCTCAAAATTTCCCTGTGGTATGCCCGATATAGGCTGCACCCAGCCATACACACGCCCATTTGCGCTGTTATTAAGCAAAACATAATTACCCGCATTGGGGCCCAGTTCTGTAAAGACTAATTTAAATTGTTGACCAGTATATTTAGGATTGTAGACATAAATTAGGTAGCCTAAGCTGTCTTTTTTTTGATACAAAATTTGGTTTGGATTTAAATCTGTACTATCGGCAGAA
>JBILIO010000122.1:0-5687 GCA_044349915.1 Sphingobacteriales bacterium
CTTTACCCTTTGTTTGATAATTCGGCATTTATTCAAAATCCGCAAGACACTGCTTTAACCAATGATAGCTGGTATGGCGCTCATTATTATACCATTATTGCACCTAAAAGATGGTTCAGTAAAAATAAAAAATATGTGCTTTTAGGATGGAAAGGACATAACCAAAATAGCCAACAAAAAGTAATCGATGTGTTGAGTTTTGCAAAAAATGGTAGTCCTGTTTTTGGAGACGATATCATAAAATTAAAAGACAAAACGCAGCACCGCATGGTATTTGAATATACTTCGCAAGCGGTGATGATGCTTCGTTATTTAAGCGATAAAAAATGGATTGTATATGATCATTTAGCCGCGCCAAACGCACGTAGCGAAGGTAACTTCGAAGTATACGGACCCGATCTTTCTTACGACGGGTTAAAATACAGAAGAGGTAAATGGATTTTAATGGAGAAAATAGATTTAAGAAACGAAGCGTCTATGGAAGATGCCAAATTTAATAACCCTTTAGAGAAATAAAAATGAAAAGATTTGCTTTGTTAGGCCTAGCATTATGTTGCAGTTTAATGCTTCATGCACAAGAAAACACCCCTAAAAAAACACTGAGTAACGAAGATATTTGGGCTAAAAATTACTTTGCTGCAAAAAGCATCAATGGCCTGCAATCTATGAATGATGGCAAAAGATACAGTAGCTTTTATACCGATTCAAAAACCAAACAAAATTATATTTTAGCGTATAGTTATGCTACCGGAAAAGTAACAGACACCATTGTTAGCGAAGCCGACTTGCAAATTAAATTACCCAACGAAATAGTACAAATTAAATTAGAAGATTATTATTTCAGTGAAGACGAAAAGTATATCATTATTACGAATGCTACCGAAAGAATCTATCGTCGTTCTACTAAATCACTTTGTTATATTTACGACAGGAGCACTAAAACGCTGCAAAACCTTTCTGATTATGGCAAACAACAATTTGCTACCATTTCTCCTGATGGATTAAATGTGGCTTTTGCTAGAGAAAACAACCTTTTCATTAGAAATATAGCCACTAGAGCAGAAACAAAAATTACAGATGATGGTGCCTGGGAACAAATAATTAATGGCGGAACCGATTGGGTAAACGAAGAAGAATTTGCTTTTACCCGTGCCTTTTTTTGGTCGCCAGATAGTAAAAAAATTGCATTCTATAAATTTAACGAAAGCCATGTCAAACGCTTTAGCATGACACAATATGGCGATTTATACCCTACTTCTTATGAATATAAATACCCAAAAGCTGGAGAAGAAAACGCAAGCATAAGCTTGCATATTTATGACCTTCAAAATCAACAAACCATACCAGTAGCAATTGGTAACGATTCGACACAATATATTCCTAGAATTAAATGGACCAATCAGCCAAACACCTTATGTGTGCTTAGGTTAAACAGGCATCAAGATAATTTAGACTACTTATTAGTTAATGCAAATACCGGAAAATCAACTGTTATTTTAAACGAAAAATCAAGTACCTATATTGATATAAATGATGATTTATATTTTCTAAAAAATTCAAATCAATTTATTATCAGTTCTGAAAAAAATGGTTTTAATCATTTGTATTTATACGATTTAAAAGGTAAGCTCATCAACCAGATCACCAAAGGTAATTGGGACCTAACTAGCTTTTATGGTTTAAATGAAAAAGAAAATACCCTTTATTTTCAAGCTGCCGCGGTGAATGCCATGCAAAGAGAAATTTATTCAATTGGAATTAATGGCAAAGGAATGAAGCAATTATCTAAAAGCGTTGGTACAAACAATGCCACTTTTAGTAGCAATTGCGCCTATTATATTAATTTCTATTCTAATGCCAATACCCCTAATTTCATTAGCTTACACGACCAAACTGGTTTGCAAATGAGGGTTTTAGAAACCAACGAAAAACTCAATAATAAATTAAATGAATTTGCCCTAAGTAAAAAAGAATTCCTTACCATACCTACAGAAAATAATACGCTGCTTAATGCTTGGATGATTAAACCAGTAGATTTTGATGCAAAGAAAAAATATCCGGTATTCATGTTTTTATACGGTGGACCAGGCTCACAACAAGTAACAGACGCTTGGGGATCTGCAAACTATTTATGGTATCAAATGCTTGCGGCTAAAGGATATATTGTAGTTTGCGTAGATAACAGAGGCACTGGCGCAAGGGGTGCCGCATTTAAAAAATGTACTTTCTTGCAATTAGGAAAACTAGAAATAGCCGATCAAATTAATGCGGCTAAATGGTTGGGGGCACAAAGTTATGTTGATGCAAGCCGCATTGGCATTCAAGGCTGGAGTTTTGGCGGATACATGTCGGCACTTGCTATTACAAAAGGAGCCGACCAATTTAAAATGGCAATCGCAGTAGCTCCCGTTACCAATTGGAAATATTACGACTCTATTTATACCGAAAGATATTTGCATACTCCAAAAGAAAACAATGCAGGATATGAAGAAAACTCTCCTATCAATTATGTTGATAAAATAAAAGGTAAATTTTTAATCATTCATGGTACTGCAGATGACAACGTTCATTTTCAAAACGCGGCAGACATGGTAAGCGCCATGATTAAAGCCAATAAAAAATTTGAATCTGCATATTATCCAAATAAAAACCATTCGATTGCCGGTGGCAACACCCGCTTGCATTTGTATAATTTAATGACTGATTTTATTTTAACAAACCTTTAAACAGCACCTGCTGCCAAAGCATAAAAAAAGCGAAGAGGTTTCTCTTCGCTTTTTTTATTAGGGTTAAATAAACTATCTCACACCATGCATTAGTTTTTTCAACTTAGGTGTTAACGCGAATAAAATAATTGCAGCTAAACCAGTTAAAATAACAAACACCATAAAAAATTCAAATAAATTATGGATCTCAAATCCTGCAAATACAGGGTTATGATCTGAAATTTGATTCTGTGATAGTAAGCTTAATTGTTCCGTAGTGGGTACTACTTTTTTATCTAAAACACCTTGTAAGTCGATGCCTAATTCTTGTGCCTTAATGAATTTATCTCCGGTTGCAGGCATAATAGATCCGAGTGTTCCAGCCAATGCATAACCAGATGCATTCGATAAAAAGAACACTCCATATAATAATGACGAAAATCTTTTAGGAGATAATTTACCTACTAAAGATAAACCAATTGGGGATAAACATAATTCGGCAGCTGTTTGAATTAAGTACAATAAAATTAACCATTTGATGGCCAATAAGCCCGAGTTACCTAAATCCTTTACATTGTATGCAATGATAAAATAACTCAATGCAATTAAAGCTAAACCAAAAGATTGTTTCATTGGAGAAATAGGCTCTCTGTCTTTACTTCTTAAATAATCCCATAACATACTAAATGGAACCGCAAAGGCAACCACAAATAAACCGTTAAAGATTTGCACCATAGAAGGTGGCATATTCCATCCAAAGAAATTACGGTCGGTTTGGTTATCGGCAATAAAAGTTAAAGAAGAACCTGCTTGCTCAAAGGCAGCCCAGAAGAAGATCACAAAGAATGCAACTATATATATCACAAAAATACGATCACGCTCTATTTTGGTTAAAGAAGAATCCGAAATAATTAATCCAGCTAAGGTTAATCCACTCGAATAAATTAAAGAATAAATTAAATTTTGTCCAAGTTGAAAATGAATAGTTGCACCTAAAACGAAGAATGCGATTACCGCAGTGATTAAAGCTCTATTTGAAAATACTGCTTTTTGAGACTCCCCTTCTTCAAAATCTGAACTTTCATTTTTCGAAGGTAGGCCTCCAAGTGGTTTACCATCTGGCGTAACAACATATTTATTTTTTAAGAAATAAAATACAGCTGTTCCAATAATCATTGCCATAGATGCTGCTAAGAATCCATATTTAAAAGCGTGAATATCTCTAATGCCAGCAGCATCCTTAACATCACCAATTAATGGACAAATTAATTGACCTAAGAATGCACCTAAGTTAATACCCATATAAAAGATAGTGAATGCCGTATCTAATTTATTTTTTTCTTGTTTAGGATATAAACTACCCACCATACTCGAAATGTTTGGTTTGAAAAAACCATTTCCAAAAATGATGATTCCTAAAGCAGACCACATTAAAGTATTGGCTAGTGGTAAATTAGTACCAAAAACACTGGCACTTGCAAAAAGCAAAAACTGTCCAACAGCCATCATTAAACCGCCAAGTAAAATGCAGTTTCTGTTTCCAAAAAAACGATCGGCAATAAAACCACCAAGCATAGGGGTTAAATAACATAATCCTAAAAATCCTCCATAAATCAAAGAAGCATCTTCTTCTTTCATCATTAAAGAATTTACTAAGAACAAAGTTAAAATGGCACGCATTCCATAAAAATTGAAACGCTCCCACATTTCTGTTCCAAATAAAACCCAAAGTCCTTTTGGATGGGCCGATTTTGTTGCGGTGTTACTCATATTTTTTCTTTTAAATTTAAAATAGTTAAGTACTCATTTGTACTCTTTACAATCTGCAAGATACTTTTTGAAATCCTTTTTACAAACTTTAGTTTAGCACATATTAAATTAACTGATTTACAAGTATTTACATTGTAAAATTGTGAATTAAACCAAATCGAAGCCCTAATGAATTTGCAGATCGGTTTGTTATTAATTGGGAAAATTTTTGAATCTAAATGCTATATTTATTTTTATAATTTGAATATTAAAAAAAATACATGGAAGAAAATAATCAATTTAAACCATTTGTGCCCGACGAAAGTAAGATGGCAGAGTTTACCATAAAGTCTATTTTACTCGGTAGTATTTTTGGAATTATTTTTGGTGCGGCTACTGTTTATTTAGCACTGAAAGCAGGGCTAACCGTTTCCGCATCTATTCCCATTGCAGTTATTGCCATAACCCTTGGTAAGAAATTTTTTAATACTACTATTTTAGAAAATAATATCATTCAAACAACAGGATCTGCTGGCGAATCAATTGCCGCTGGCGTAGTTTTTACACTTCCTGGTTTTTTATTTTTAAGTGCCAATGAAAATGGCAGCAGTAGTGGCGAAATGTATTTTGGATATATCAGCATTTTAACCTTGGCCATCTTTGGTGGAATTTTAGGCACCTTAATGATGATTCCATTGAGAAGATCTTTGATTGTAAAAGAACACGAAAGCCTGCCATATCCAGAAGGCACAGCCTGTGCAGCGGTTTTAAAAGCAGGCGAAAAAGGCGGTGATTTTGCCAAGACCGCATTTCAAGGATTGGGTTTTGCAATTGTATATGCTTTTTTACAAAAAGTATTTCATGTGATTGCCGAAGCGCCAGAATTTGTGACCAAACAAACCAATAAATTTTTTCCATCGGCAAGTGTAGCCGGCGAAATTACCCCCGAATATTTAGGCGTGGGTTATATTATAGGATTTAAAATTGCAGGTGTGTTAGTGGCCGGTGGCGTAATTGCTTGGCTTGGTTTAATTCCATTATTAGCAACGGTAGTGCCAATGGACACCACCGCTGCGCAATTGGTTAAGTTGGGCTATTTAAAAGATTTAGCTAGCGCAGGTGGCCCTGGTAATTGGAATCCAATGACGCATACATTTTCGGATACGGCAGGCGCAATTTACAGAGCATACATTCGTCAGATAGGCGCAGGCGCAGTAGCCGCGGGCGGTTTCA
>JBILIO010000011.1:0-20820 GCA_044349915.1 Sphingobacteriales bacterium
TGCAGACGCTTATACGATATTGAAAATATTGCCAATGCATTTCATGGCATCAATATTAAATTGATGAAATCAACTGGTATTGCCGAAGCACAAAAAATGATTGCCAAGGCGCGTGCCTTAGACTTGAAAATAATGATGGGTTGTATGAGCGAGACGTCTTGCGGAATTTACGCTGCCGCTGCGCTTGCACCTCAAGTAGATTATTGCGACCTAGACAGCCCATGGATGGTAAAAAATAATCCATTCGAAGCGCCACTTTTATATGATGGCAAAATTCAGTTATCGAAAAGCGCAGGCTTAGGTTTAATTTTAAAATAAAAAAAGGGCTCGCAATTATACGAGCCCTTTTTTTATTCTTTGTGTCGCTATTATTTCTCTAAACCTTTATTGATCGTATAAATCACATTGGCTCTGTGTGCCTTTGAATCTGGATCTGCTAGCGCTGCAGCCGCTCCCGCAATCACTTTTATTTTTCTTAAATTCGCTAATGCATTTGATTGCGCACGATAATCATAACTAGCCCCATTCACAATTTCAATTAAATTATTTACATAAGCCAATTGTAAGTTTTGTCTAAATCCATTCACTGCAGTTTGTGCATCGGCATTAAAAATGGCAGTCGTTAAATCGTTCATCATTTCGGCAACAGCATATTGATTGCCATATAAACCGCCATCAGAAATTCGCTTTAATACATTGGCACTTAAAATGTGCGCAAAAATTCCTTTTTGAATATTTAATACGCGTTCATGTATTTTTATATCTTCGTTTCCACCATTAAATCCTCTTCTCTGGTATTGCAAGTATTGATATAAATCTGCTGGTAAATCAAAGGCTTTAGGCGCAAAAACAAATTCAGACAAAGCTTTCATTGCTCTTTTTTGATCTGCATAACTTACAGCGGTAATAGGCTTTACAGCGCTTTTTTGTTCCGGAAAACTTCTATCAATATAAACGCCACCAATGTATCTCGAAATAACACCAGCCGCCGTATTGTATTCGCCTGCTGCTACTAAATATGCATTACGCATTTCTTGATAAGATTGTCCTTCTTTAATATACTTTGATTTTAATTTCTTCATTAAATTATTCGAGAGTTTCATGCGGTCTATCGAATAAGAAATAGCATCGCTTGTTAAATCGTTGATCATTACCCTTGGATCAATTCCTTTGCCAGCTGCGCGCATGTCGTCGGCATCGTTTCCAAAAGTCAATTGCGGATCGCTCGAGCGCGCTGCAATTTTTAATAATCTGTCGGTTTCTTCTTTTTCATTTGAAGCCGATGTGCTGTAACCAAATTCAATTGCCCATAAATCATAAGGGCCTGGTTTGGTGGTAAAGTACTGCCCCTGCTTGGTTCTATCTAATGCAATGTTTGCAGCAGGATAATCCATCACAGAACCTGTTAGGCCAATCTGTTTAGTTAAAGTGGTATTATTAATATTTGCTGGGCTATGTAATTGACTGGCTTTCATGTTATGATTTAAACCGAAAGTGTGCCCTACTTCGTGTAACACTAAATAGTATAAAGACTGTTTGATGTAATTACTTTTTTCAACATCTGTTGCGCTATAAGCCATTAAAGCAGCATTGCCAAATTGTGTTGCTTGACTAAAATAATTTCCGATATCGCAAAAGTTGTTTTGGGTAAATTCATTTGCTTGAAAAGTTTGCGAAGTAGCGTCGAATAATTTTTCTTGTTTTAATCGATTGGTAAAAAACACATACTCTAACATAATATCTGCACCTATTATTTGTCCAGTTTTAGGATTGACAAAACTTGGACCATAGCCACCAAATGGCGGGAATGGAGAAGATGTCCAACGTAAAACATTATATCTAATATCGCCTGCATCCCACGAAGCGGTGTCTGGTTGCACTTCGCAGCGAATCGCATTTTTAAATCCTGCTTTTTCAAATGCTTGGTTCCAAGTTAAAATCGCTTCTTTAATGGTTGGTCTAAATTCTTCGGGTGTGGTGTTTTCTATCCACCAAGTAATGGGCTCAATGGGTTCCGACAAAGTTGCTGATGGATCTTTCTTTTCTAAATTCCATCTGTTAATTACATCTTTATAAGGCGTCGCCTTTTGCGTAGTCATGTCTTCTATTTGTTGCATAAAATAACCAATGCGCGGATCGTCGTAACGTGGCTTGAAATTATTTTTTGGCATTTCAATAATAGAATGTTGAATTTTAACTGTTACCGATCTTGCATCTGTTACATCTGGACCGCCGCCATTTGAAGGCGCAGGATTGTCGTAAACATATTCTACAATTACATCTGTATTTTTTGGATAATTACGAATGCTAGCAAATTTTGTTTTTTCTTTGCTCAGCGTGCCCAAGGTAAAACTAGCGCCTGGCTTAGCATTGGGGTTTGGTGAAGGTTTTATTTGTGATAAATTTTCGACTAAAAACAATTCATCTGCTTTCAGTAAATAATTTTCGCCTTCTTCTGCCACAATTTTTAAAGAAGCTAATATTGGTTTGTTGATATTGGCATCGGCCGATTTTGAAATTGGATTAGTTGGATCGAAATAATAATTAGTATTCTCTTTAACGAATTCTATTCTATCAAAATATTTTCGAATCGAAAAAACTTCGTTATCTCTGAAAGATCCTTTAAAAGCACCTGCCGAAACTACACCGTTTTCGGCATAATTAAAATAAATATATTCTTTGTTTAATTGTTCTTTTTTAATTTTCATGTAAACAGTGCCTATGGCAGTGTCTTGATACATGGCAAATAAACCATCGCTCAGCTTGGTAGGCTTTATGATTTCTTTAATGGTTTTCTTAGCTTCTTTTTTAGGTGCATCTGTTGCAGTAGCAGCGGGTGCAGCGTTTTTGTTTTTTTGTGCAAAGCTTGCATTGCAGCATAAAATACTAGCGAATACAATCGCCATAGGTAAGTTTGTTTTTCTTATCATGTTGTTAGCTTTTTATTGTGATACTATTTTGGGTTCGCGTTTACTGCCACCATATAATTCGTAAGCAAGTAAACGACATTCTAATTTACTATTAAAAAATTCTGTTTTTTGTGAAGCCTTCAAACCTACTTTTTTAGCAAGATTAGGGCTAGCTGTAAAAATAAATCCTTTATATCCTTGACAAGCTGTTTTTAGAAAATCGCCAATCGCTTTATAAATAATTTCTAAGTCTTCATATTCTCCAAGTCTTTCGCCGTACTCTGGATTAATCATCACTACACCTGGATTATCTGATGGCACTTTGGTATCTCTAAAATCACACACTTCAAAATCAATGATATGATCGACTCCTGCAGTTTGCGCATTCATGCGTGTAGCATTAATTGCATTTGGATTAATGTCTGTTGCAATTATTTTGGCAGGCGTGCTTTTTAATGCAATGGCTCTGCCTTCTGTTCTAATAGATTGATAGTATTCGTCGTTGTATCCTTCGATATGCATAAAGCTGTAGTAAGCTCTTAGCAAACCAGGATATTTGTTCAAGGCCATTAGTGCTGCTTCAATAGCTAGCGTGCCGCTACCACACATAGGATTTACAAAGTCTGTTTTACCATCCCAGCCACTGGCCATAATGGTTGCCGCGGCTAAGCTTTCTTGCATCGGCGCCGAACCTGGTAATTTTCTGTAATTATGTTTAGATAATGTTTCGCCCGAAGTATCGATAAAAACCGACACTTGGTTTTCTCGCCAAAATAAATGAATCACTAATTTATTTCTTTCCGGACCACTGTCTGGTCTGATGCCAAATTTTTCTTTCATGCGATCAACAATCGCATCTTTCAATTTAACATTGGCAAATAAATTATTATCGATGGTATCGTTTTCAACATTAGAAGTAATGCATAAATAACCATCTTTTTTAATGATGTTTTCCCATTCAATGGTTAAGGCTTCTTTATACATTAAATCGGCATTCACCGCTTCAAAATCTTTAATTAACCATAACACTTGGTTACCCGTACGAATATAAAAATTGAGTTTAATGCAATCATTGATGGTTCCTTCAATGGCAACACCAGTAGACCATTGCTCTGTTATGGTAAAGCCTAAATCTGTAACCTCTTTGCTTAAATATGGAGCAATAAATTTGGGGCAAGTAATAATTATTTTACTTTTTTGTTCAAAAGAAATGCTCATGTTGTGGATTTAAAAAATTAAAATTTATTTGACGCTTCCGCCATTGCTAATTGCTTTTGTGGGTGCTATAAATGCTAAACTTCCATCTGCATTTTCTGCCATTAATATCATACCTTCTGAAGTAATGCCTTTGATGTCTCTAGGTGCTAGATTTACCAATATAGTTACTTGTTGGCCAATGATATTTTCGGGTTCGTAATAGGCCGCAATACCAGATACTACGGTTCTTTGATCGATACCGGTATCGATGGTCATTTTCAATAAATTTTTTGTTTTAGGTACGCGTTCAGCAGCTATGATAGTGCCTACTCTCATATCGTTATTACTAAAATCATCGAAAGTAATCAGTGGTTTTTGTGCTTCCATTTGATGGTTTGCTTTTTCGTTTTCTTTTTTAGACGCGGTCAATTTTGCAAGTTGCGCATCCATTTGTTCGTCTTCTATTTTTGCAAATAATAAAGTAGCCGCGCCCAGCTGATGCCCTGCTAGTATTAAGTTTGAAGCGCCTGCTGTATTCCAATCCGAACTTGCTAAATTTAATTGTTCAAATAAACTTTTAGAAGTAAATGGTAAAAATGGTTCTGAAAGTATGGCCAAGTTTGCTGCAATTTGTAAACTGATAGCTAAAATAGTTGCTATCCTTTGCGATTCCTCTTTGCTAATTTTCCAAGGTTCGGTATCGGCTAAATATTTATTTCCTAAACGCGCTAAATTCATTAATTCGACAAGTGCTTCTCTGAATCGATACTGCTCAATAGATTTGGCAATTTTTGCAGGATAGCTTTCCATTTCGGCAAGCACTGTTAAATCGTATGGCGTACAGTCTTTGATTTCGCCGGCTTTTCCATCAAAATACTTATGACTCAAAACCATTACGCGGTTAATAAAGTT
The DNA here is from genome assembly GCA_044349915.1 of Sphingobacteriales bacterium. Lineage (GTDB taxonomy): Bacteria > Bacteroidota > Bacteroidia > Sphingobacteriales > Sphingobacteriaceae > CAIKLP01. Next base: position 5,019 of record JBILIO010000011.1, read on the forward strand.
ACCAAAAACGGCTACTAGCTCGTTGTTGTTTCTGGCCTGAAAATCTTTCCAAGTAAAATCGTTGTCTTTGGTTTCGGGCGCATTTGCACAAAGTACATATCTTAATATGTCTTGCTTGCCAGCAAAATCTTGCAAGTATTCGTGTAACCAAACTGCCCAATTTCTAGAAGTAGAAATTTTTTCACCTTCTAAATTTAAAAATTCGTTGGCCGGTACATTTTCTGGTAAAATATAATCGCCATGTGCCATTAAAATAGCGGGGAAAATAATACAATGAAAAACAATATTATCTTTTCCGATAAAATGCACCAATTTGGTGTCTTTGCTTTTCCAATATTTTTCCCAATCGGGTGTTAATTCTTTTGTAGCAGAAATATAACCGATGGGTGCATCAAACCAAACATATAAAACTTTTCCTTCGGCGTCTTTCAATGGAACTTTTACACCCCAATCTAAATCGCGTGTCATGGCGCGTGGTTGCAAGCCTTGGTTTAACCACGACTTACATTGCCCATAAACATTGGCTTTCCAGTCTTTATGGGAATCAATATAATTTTCAATATCACCTTGCATTTTATCTAAAGGCAAGAACCAATTTTTAGTTGTTTTTAAAATTGGCACGGCGCCAGAAAGCGTAGAATGCGGATTGATTAAATCGGTTGCATTTAACGTGCTGCCGCAATTTTCGCATTGATCTCCGTACGCGTTTTCGTTATTGCAATTTGGACAAGTGCCCACAATATATCTGTCTGCTAAAAACTGCTTTGCTTGTTCGTCGTAATATTGCTCCGTTATTTCTTCCGAAAAAATATTTTTTTCGTAAAGATTTGTAAAAAATTCTGAAGCTGTTTTGTGGTGAGTTGGAGAAGATGTTCTGGCATATATATCGAATGAAATACCAAAATCTTTAAATGCATCGCCCATCATTTTATGGTACTTATCGATGACCTGTTGTGAGCTAATGCCTTCTTTTTTTGCTCTAATAGAAATTGCAGCGCCGTGTTCATCGGAACCACAAATAAATTTCACATCTTTACCTTTAGAACGAAGATAACGCGCGTAAATATCTGCAGGCAAATAGCAACCTGCCAAATGGCCTATATGAACCGGACCATTTGCATATGGTAAAGCAGCGGTAACAGTCGTTCTTTTAAATTGATCTTCCAAAACTTTGGTATATAATATCTAATTTGGCAAAGATAATGCTTTAAACGCAATGCACATTCCAAGAAACCTTAAAAAAGGCGATACAATAGGTATTTTAAGTACCGCGCGTAAAATAAATGCAGCTACACTGCAATTTACCATCAATTTATTAGAAAATTGGGGGCTAAAAGTAGTTTTAGGCAGCAGCATTGGCCTAGCACATCACCAATTTGCTGGTACTGCCGAACAAAGATTAGCTAATTTTCAGGAATTTTTAGACGATGAGAATATAGATGCCATTTTATGTGCTCGCGGCGGTTATGGCACCATGCAAATTATCGACGATATAAAATGGGACCGGTTTTTAAAAAATCCAAAATGGATTTGCGGATTTTCGGATGTAACTGTTTTGCATTCGCATTTAACAAGCCTGGGCGTAGCAAGTATTCATTGTTCTATGCCATCACTTTTCCCTACCGAATCAGATCACGAAACCTTACATTCGATTCGCCGTGCATTGATGGGTGAAAAAAATGAAATTTCTTTTCCAGTTTCTGAATTTAATAAAGCAGGTGATGCAGAAGGTAATTTAGTTGGCGGAAATTTATCTTTGATTTATGCATTGCAAGCAAGCAATAGTGATATCGATACCCATGGTAAAATATTATTTCTAGAAGACCTCGATGAATATTTATATCACATCGATAGAATGATGATTAGTTTAGATCGAGCAGGAAAATTAAAAGGCCTGAAAGGCTTATTAATAGGAGGAATGACGGCTATGAAAGACCACGAAATACCATTTGGTAGTACAGTCGAAGAAATTGTTTTAGGGGTTTGTGAAAAATATAATTTCCCCATTTATTTTAATTTTCCGGCTGGTCATTTGGAATTTAATTTTGCCTTAAAATTACAGTACCCTGTAAAAATTACAAGCAAAAACGATCACATACAATTTCAACAACTTTAATTATTGCTTAAGCAATCTTTCTATCTGCGTAAATTTTTTATTCGAAATTTTTACAAAATAAACGCCTGTTGCTAATTTTTCAATATTGATACCTTGCTTAGTGTAATTAATTTTTTGTGCATGTATTTGCATGCCATTGCTATCGTATATGACCAGATCAACATCACCATCGGCAAGTTTTAAGTCAAATTGAATTTGCGTTTGCGCCGGATTGGGGCTCATGGTAAATTGCTTTAGCTTGTCTGAAACAATGCCCGTATTTGTATTCGTAAGCTTAATTAGCACATTGCTGCTGGCTTTGAGCGTGTTTGCTTGAATTGCCCAATTCGCAAAACCACCTACATTATTGATAGCAATTGCTCCTAAAATTTCGCCGCTTAATAAATTACTTGCTTGGTAAATGCCCGCGTTTAAAGTCGACATACCTAAAGAAAAACTATCGGTGGTATTGGCATTCGAAAAATTACTCACACTTAAAATAGCAGTTTGATTATAAATTCTTGCAAAGCCTATGTTTGTATTTTTTTGATTGTCTAATATTAAAACATAGCCTTTTCTTAAAGCTTCGTTTTCGTTTCTTGCTTGAATTAATTTTTGATAATAATTCCAAATAGAATTTTTGTTTGCACTTAAAGTTTGCACATTATTAGTTGTATAATTTGTGCCCAGTGTTTGCCAAGGAGTTTTTGTGCTAAAGCCTGCATTTGTTCCTGCAGTCCATTGCATAGGTTTACGTTTATTTTCGTCTGCTCCCGAACCAATCATGCCAATTTCTTCGCCATAGTAAATGAATGGAACGCCTGGCAGTGTTAGGTATTGGGCTGCTGCTAGTTTCATTTTGCTAGTGTCATTCCCCAATTGCGTGTATACTCTGTCTTGATCGTGGTTGGTTAAAAATGTACCGTATTGTAAGCTTGGATAAGCCTGTGCAACTACTTTAATTTGATTTTTTATTGCCTCTGTATTTTTATTATTTACCGAAGTTAAAATTGCACCTGCTAAACCAAATTCGAAACAAGCATCGAGTCTGTTATTTTCTACATAAGGAACGATAGATGCCGTTGCAGACCAAACTTCTCCAATAGCAAAAGCAGCTGGATTTGTTTTTTTATACGAAGCGTTAAAATCTTGCAACAATAAAAAATTGCTTGGTGTATTTTCTAACACCGTTCCATCTTCGTCTAAATATTTAATGGCATCTAACCTAAAACCATCTACGCCTTTGTTAAGCCAAAAATCGCTCACCTTAAACATCTCCGTTTTTACAGCTGCATTGTCGTAATTTAAATCTGGCATGCCATTATAAAAAAGCCCATAATAATAACTGTTGTTGTAATTATGCCATACTGTTTGACCCCATGGGCCTAAAAATGCTGGATTTGTTGGGCTCCAGGCATACCAATTGCGGTAATTATTTGCATTATTAGCCGATTGCGTAAACCATGGATGCTGATTAGAGGTATGATTCATTACATAATCGATGATAATTTTAATACCATGTGCATGCGCGCTATCTAGGAGTGCTTCAAAATCTGCCATCGTGCCATAATCGGGTTCTACTGCATAATAATTTGTTACATCGTATCCATGATAACTTGGCGATGCCATCATGGGCATCAACCACAATGCAGTAATTCCTAAATCCGAATGCGTATTTGGATTACCATCATTTAAATAATTTAATTTTTGAATGATGCCTTGAAAATCTCCGATACCATCGTTATTGCTATCGTAAAAACTACGCACAAATATTTCATAAAACACCGCATCGTTCCACCAATAAGTTGCATAATTGGTGCTTGGTAAATTACATTTATTAAAAGCTACTACAGGCAAATTAATAGCAGCAGTAATTGTTTGATAACGATTAAAAGTACTGCCCACACTGCAATACAGCGGAGGATTTTCGGCTCCTGCCCAAGTGTTACCATTCACAAATTTATATTCATAATAGCCCGCCGGAAAATTTAATGTTACTTCATATATGCTATCTGCATTTGCATCTGTTAATAAAGTAGCTGCCGGATCCCAATCCGAATTAAAGCCCGCTTCGTTCTGAAAATTTCCGGCCACATGCACGCCCGATGCTGCAATAATTTGCTGGTGCATATCGACACTAAATTTCACCGTATAATTTTGCGCAAAAAGTGTTAATGGCAAAAAACAAATAAGCAATAAATGAAATTTAAAAAGTTTAAGTGGCATGGATATTTTTTAAAAAAGAAATAATAGTGGCCCCTACAGGAATCGAACCTGTACCGAGAGAACCGGAATCTCCCATTCTATCCATTAAACTAAAGGGCCATAAAATGTCTCAAAGATGCAAAATATCCTCGATTTGTCTATTTTATTTAGCAATTCGCCTTATTATTGAAACTTAACGCTGATTTTACTTATATTTAATATTACACTAAACCGAAATTATGAAATTAAAACATTTACTCTTTTTGATTTGTACTATTTTATTTGTTCAATCAGAATTAATAGCACAAACAACCGTAACCATTCCAACTGCAAATACAGGAGTTACCATTACTGGTAATGCAGCTACAACTATCAGAAGAAAACCTTTGGGTAGTAATCGTTCTTACGAAAGAACTGCTATTAAATATACACAAGCAGAAGTTGGTTCGCTTGGCAATATTAGCGGACTTGCGTTTTATTGCGATACCGTTTTAAACCCAGGCAGAACGCCTGTAAAAATTTACATTAAAGAAGTAACAGATACTACTTTTAGCGCAAGCACTGTTGCTGCTGAAGAAGCTGGCGCTACGCTGGTTTTTGCAGATACTTTAAATTCAAGCTTGTTTGTAAAAAACACTTGGGTACCGATTACTTTTAGTACCCCTTTTTTACACGCAACACTAAGTAATATTGAAATAATTATTGAAACAAATTCTGGCGGAACTGCTGGTTCAGATTTAACTGCGCTTGCTAAAGGATTTAGATTTTCTACTAAAGGCTTAGTGAATAGTACACAGTATTGGCAAAGTGCTACAGGTAGTAGCACCCCTCCAACAACAAATGGTACGCTCACCAATTTTAGGCCAAATATTCAGTTAACAATTACCACTGCGCCAGCTTGTACTACGCCTCCAAATGCAGGTACAGCTTTAAGTTCAGCGATTGGTACTTGTGTGGGCAACAACTTTACATTATCGCTTTCGGGCTCAAGTACCGGTTTAGGTTTAACCTACCAATGGTTGTCTTCTACAAATAATACTGCTTGGGATACTATTGTTGGTGCAACATCTGTTGCGTATCAAACTAATCAAGCCATTGCAAAATATTATGCATGTATTATTCAATGTAACGGACAAAAAGACACCTCGACTTCAGTTAACGTAACCATGAATCCTTTTTATGATTGCTATTGCATTACCAGTTTAGGTGGTGGTTGTACAGGCGGTCAAGGTACTGCGATTGACTCTGTATCTTTTACCAATACTACCTTAGCAAAAGGTAGCACAGGTTGTGCAACGGGCAGCTACATTGCTTATCCGGCTTCAGGAAATACCACTGCAAGTTTAACGCAAGGCGAAACGTATACATTAAGCAATAAATTTACTGGTTCTGTTAAATCTTCGGTGTGGATTGACTACAACAGAAATGGAATTTTCGAAAATTCAGAATGGAAACAATTGAGTTTAACTTCTGCAACTGGAACTGTTATCAATAATAACATTAGTGTTCCAGCAAATGCGCAAGCAGGTATTACGGGCATGCGTATCAGAACAAGATCTGCTAACTCCACAAACGATTCTGCTTCGGCTTGTACCAACTTTGGCAACACTGGCGAAACAGAAGATTATTTAATTACGATTGTTGCGGCTTCTCCATGTATTGCACCGCCAAACCCAGGTGTATTAAGTGTTACAGACACCCTTACTTGCGCTAATAGTCCAGTAACTTTTAGCATTACAGGTAATACTATTGGTACTGGTCAAACTTATACTTGGTATAGTTCTACAGACAATACCAATTGGACTGCAATTACTGCAGCAAATGATAAAGTTTATTCTGCTGCTTTAAGTGCAAATGGTTTTTACAAATGTGTGATTACTTGTAGTACCTTAAGCGCAACTACTAATGTGGTTCAAGTAAATGTTAAAGCTTTTAGCGATTGCTATTGCGTAAGTGGCATAGGAGGAAATTGTACTACACAAGCAACAGCCTTAGATTCATTAGCTATTGAAGGAACAACTTTAGATAATGGCAATACCGGTTGCGGAACAGCAGCTTATAATTCTTTCCCTAATTCTGGCAGTACTACTGGAACTTTAATGCAAGGACAAGGTTATATTTTGAAAGCTAAATTTAGTGGTTCGGTTAGGGCGTCTGTTTGGATTGATTATAACCATAATGGAAAATTTGATAATTCGGAATGGCAACTAATTTGTACAAGTAGTATAGCGAATGTTGCATTAAGTGCAAATTTAAATATTCCTTTGACGGCCTTAACAGGTGAAACAGGCATGCGTATTCGTACCCGTGCTACAAATGGTGTTATCGACTCAACAGTTGCTTGTGCTGCATTTGGTTCGGGCGAAACAGAAGATTATAAAATTAATATTATTCAAGCAACGGCTTGTATTGCGCCGCCGAATGCAGGAAACGTAGTGGCTTCTAAAATGGCAGTATGCCCAGGCGGAATTGTTAATTTAGCTATTAAAGGAAATACAATTGGCTTAGGACAAACTTACCAATGGATTAAATCTGCAGATGGAAAAAATTGGACGAACATGGCGAGTCAATCTTTGAGTACAAAAGATACCGTGAATACTGCTACTTATTATGCATGCGTATTAACTTGTTCGAATTTAAATGATACTACTGCAGCGCAATTGGTAAAGACCAATCCGTTCTACAATTGTTATTGCACCGCTACCTTAGGTGGTGGTTGTGTTACCTCATTAACGTCAATTGATTCGGTTAACATCACTAAAACTACTATGCATTTCGGATTTACAGGTTGCTCTTTAAATAATTACGCATCGTATCCAGATTCTGGAAATTCAACAGCCAATTTATATAAGAATTTTACTTACGAATTATTGACAAAATTTGCTGGCGTGTCTAGAGCTGGTCTATGGATTGATTTTGACCACAGTGGCTCTTTTGATGCTACCGAATTTATTTCGATTACAGATACTTCTATTTTAGATTCTGTTACCCAATCATTCATCAGTATTCCTGCCAATGCGCAAATGGGCAAAACAGGAATGCGTATTCGTACTAGAGCAATAGCTGGAACGCTTACTGCAACTGATGCTTGTTCGCAATTTGGATCTGGCGAAACAGAAGATTATGTAATTACCATTGATACTTTTGTAGTGCAAGGTTTACAAAATGTATTGACAGATAATTTTATAAAAATTTATCCTAATCCAGCTTCGAACAAAATCAATGTTGTTCAGTTGAAAAATAAATCTGGTAAAATAAATATTTATGATTTAAATGGCAGGTTGTTGATTACTGAAAAATTAAGCGATGGTTTAAATACAATTACTACAGAACAATTAAGTTCGGGAATTTATTTCTACCATTATATTGATGCGAATAACAATGCTTTATCTAATGGTAAAATTGCTATTGTAAAATAAATCAACCTTATTGAAATTAAAAAGGGCTTCCGATTGGAAGCCCTTTTTTTGTGACAAAAATTTATTCTTTAAAATGAGTGTATCGGTCTATATACATATGGGGTTGCTTTATCACCACCATATTCGCCTGGGTTATCTACAGAGAACTTTCTAAGCCACGCACTTTCATTATTAAACTGAGAAGAAGTTTGATAAAATGTTCCGTTGAAACCGCCGATTAAAGCTCTATTGAGGTACATTTTAGCCAATTCGTTTTTACTTGGTAAATACCAATCTGAATTTCCACCTTCTACTAAATCTGCGCACAATTTAGCTGCAATACCAGCAGTTGTACAAGTTGTGATAATTGCTGTAGTGTTTGAATTACCTGAACCTATTGCGTCACTAGTAGTGATAGATGTTCCTTTACAGCCCCAAATTGCGCCCGCTTTATCGGCTGTGGTTGCAATCAAGCCATGTTGAACTCCAGCATCATATCCTGGATCGCCAACTGTCAAAATATAAGCTACAATGCCACCTTGATAAGGATCGCCAATTGAAATTGAAGAAGTTGTGAACGAAATTTCTGAACCATATGCTGTACCTACAGCATTGGTTGCATATGCCCTAACATAATAAGTCGTACTTACATTTAACCCCGTTAAATTACTAGAAAAACTTCCAGTAGTACCCGATTCTGTAGTTTTACTATTTGCTGTTGTTGGGTTGCTAGTATTACTCCAACAAATTCCTCGAGCACTTACTGTTGAGCCTCCGTCGTTGGTTACATTGCCACCACTAGTTGCTGTAGTTCCTGCAATGCTGGCTGCTGCTGTAGTTGCGGCTAAGCTAGGTAATGCGTTTGAAGCCGTTGATCCAACCATATTTACCCATTCTGTACCATTATATACTTGTAACTCACCATTTGCTCCGCAATTAGAACACCATAACAACAAGCCTGCTGGCGGAGAAGTTATTGCATTTTTTTCTGAATAAGTTAAACGAGGTGGCAAAAGACCTTTAGAGGTAGAATAAACTTCTAAAGCTGCTTTTGCATTTGGTGAACTAGTGCCAATGCCAATTTGCGCTTTTACAAAACCATTACAAAGAATGATCAATAAAAAAAGGAGTATCGTTTTTTTCATAATTATTTATCCGTTTGGAAAGTTAGGTCTATTTTCAAAACTATTTTTATACTTACTTGTTTAATAGATACAAAAATAAAAAATATATGAAAAAGCTATTGTTATTATTTGTTTTTTTAAGTGGTTTTGCAAGTGCTTACGCCCAAACAAATGTTTCTGGCGGTATTTTTAGCAATACTACTTGGTCGCTTGCCAATAGCCCATATATAATGACTGGACCAGTGGTGGTATTTCCTAATGTTACCCTAACCATTGAGCCTGGTGTGGTGGTAAAGATTAAAGAGAAATCAACCAATACTTCGGAACAGGTTTATTTAGAATTACGCGGTAAATTAGTTGCCAAGGGTACTAGCGCAAGTCCAATTTCTTTTATCCCTGAAAATACGCCTACTTTAGGAACAGATTTTATATGGCAAGGCATCATAATAAAATCTGCGCAAGGTGGTGCTATAGACATGGATTATTTCAGTTTTAATAATTCCTATTATGGTATTAGTTATGATGATGTTTTATTAGACACCCTCGTATTTAATGAATGCAAATTCAGTAAAAACAATTATACCTTATCTATTAATACCAACTTGGTGTTTAATAATTGCGAATTTACCAATAACAGCGTAGCCCATACCGTATTATATGTTTACGGTTCTATCACATCAAACAATTGTCTTTATAAAGACAATTATGCTTGCATGACATTTATTCCGAATGGAGTAAATGTTAACAATTGCATTTTCGAAAATAATCAATCTTGTTTCTTACAAATTTCAGGAAAATTTAACCGCTGCACTTTTAAAAATAACAATATTGTTTTTCAAGAAAACGGAACCTTAGCAATTGATTCGAGTGAATTTATAAATAATGGAACCGGCATTGATGCATTTGGGTTGGGTAGTGTTAAAAATAGTTTATTTACAAACAATCAACTTGGATTATCTGTAGGTGCAAATTCTGTCATCGAAAATAATACTATCGTCAAAAATCAAGTAGGATTAGGCCTTGCAGGCGCTTTTATGTCGGGAATGGTTTTGCCCTTCATTAAGGACAATAAAATTTGCGATAATATTTTATACAACCTAGAAAATAAATCGGACTTTAATTTAGGATTAGAAAACAATTGTTTTTGCTTAAACGATTCGGTAGCTATTGATGCAAAAATATACGATGGCTATGACGACTTTACCAGAGGGCTTATTAATTTTGCCTCATACGATTCAACTTGTACTACCATCAAGCAAAAATTTATTAAAATAAAATTAAACACAGGTATCACATCAACAAAAAAGGAACTAGCTGTTTTTCCAAATCCATTGCAAGATAAACTTTATATCAATGGGCTTTCTGAAAACCAAAATACCTGGTCTGTTTATGATATGTTAGGTAAAAAAGTATTAGAATTAAATACCGATGAAAACAACGTGGTATTAGACCTAAGCGATTTAACAAATGGTGTTTATTTCTTACGCTCTTCGAACTATTTGCCAGTAAAAATCATTAAATATTAATTCGAAACTTTAAATCGATAAGACAAGCCTAAAGAAATATAATTTTTAGGTGAGTTTTTGCTGAATCCAAATCCGCCAGAAATATCGGCTATAAAATCATTATTTATTAAATAAGTAAAGCCGCCGTCGCATCTGTGGTCGGCTTGCTGATAGGCTGTTTTAAAGCCATAGAGCTCGGTGTACATACCTAGTTTGTCTGTTAAACTAAAGCCTGTGGTGAGCGTATATATATAAGTTTGCGCAGCATCTATTCCATTCCATTCGGCTCCTAAATTATAAGCCAAAACCATTTTATCAGAAATAGTATGTTGCATGGTAAAACGAAAAGAAGGCGCAATATATTTAGTTTGAAAAGATTCGCTAGCTATGCTTGCGGTGGTAATGTGTCCTATAAAAGAAGTTTTTGGAATAATGCCTTTTTCTTCGAACAAAGCTGTTTTAAATCCAATGGTAATAGGTGCTATGCCCATATTTTCTTTTCCATCGATTTTATCTGTTACTAATTCGGTAATTAAACGCAACTCGAATTTTTGATTGATTCCGTATTTCCATAAAACGGTGGGCGTGGTTAATACTTGCCTATTTGCACTTACATTTTCTATGTTGAAACCACTCTCCATTTGCACATACTTTACAGGAGTAATAAATGGACACTCGGTTTGGTCGGGTCGATCTAATTGAATAGAGGGAAGGCTTTGGGCAATAGCTTTAGATTGTACTAAACAGAAAAATAAAGCGAATACAAATAGGTTTTTAAGCATCAATTATGAATTAGTTATTTTTTAAAGATAATTTTTTCTATTTTTAAAACAAACTAATTTACTTTTCTTTTGTTAAATTAATATGAAAAAACCTATGGCTATTTTATTGCTTGTATTGCTAATTGTTGGCATTGGCTTATTATTTGCATTTAAATCTGATGGCATAGAAATGCCCGCTTACAAAGTAGTTAAACGCATAGGCGAATTGGAAATTAGAACTTATCCTAAAATGCTAGTAGCGCAAACTTCACTTGCAGAAAGCACTAAGGAGCAAAGAATGAGCAATGGCTTTCGGACCATTGCGGGTTATATATTTGGCGGCAACGAGCGCAATCAAAAAATTGCGATGACCTCGCCAGTAGTAATGAAAATGGGCGATAGTGCCAGCATGTATTTTATGATGCCCAAAGAATATTCTATTGCAGAGTTACCACAACCTAATTCTAAACAAGTACTCCTACAAGAAGAATCCAGTAAAACTTTGGCGGTTATTCGCTTTGGTGGTTTCTCTTCCGAAAATAAAATTGCGGAATACTGTGAAAAGTTAGCTGCTGCACTTGCTAAAAATAATATACAAAGTAAAGGTGCATTTATGTACATGGGTTACAATGCACCATGGGATGTAATTAATCGTAGAAACGAAGTGGCTATTGAAGTAATAAATATTAATGAATAAGCTATGAGTTGGACGAATGAAAACAATGCCTTGCTTAAAACCTTCACTTTTGCAGATTTCGAATCAGCAATAAATTTTATGCAAATTGCTGCTAAAGAAATTGCTATTCATAACCACCATCCAGAGTGGAGCAATGTCTATAATAAGGTTTCCGTTAAATTAACTACACACGATGCGGGTAATTCTGTTACCGAAAAAGATGAAATGTTGGCGGTAGCATTAGATGCAATTTATAGTAGCATGTCCTAATTTTTTCATTTGAAAATCGGAAGATGTAAAATTTAATGCTAATGCTGATAACACCTACCTGTCGCATTAGTCGTCATTCTTTTACACCTATTACCTGCATTAGTAATTCCAGCACATTGCACCGAATTTGAATTTTTTTTAACGGGTTTACTGTTAACTTTTGAAGTGCTGCTATTTATTTGCCCTTCGTGATGAAAACAAAATCCAGTAATATTTAGTGTTTTGTTTCTGCACCTTGCTCCCGCTTTAGTAATACCAGCACATTGTACAGATAAAGTTGCTTTATTTTTTTCAGCAGAATTTTTACTACTCTTCCAAGACCAACAATTAATACACAGTTCTTTTTCAATTAAATTTTCTTCTTGATCTTTTAATAAATAAAAGAAATCTATGCCTGTTACTTTTTCAACACTATCAATAGAAACAGCATAGTTTTGAAGAGCAGATTTTGAAGATTCGTTTGGAAGAATAAAACCAATTCCTTTTATATTTGGTTCTTTATAATCTAAAATTACTTTGTAATAATAATTCGGAACCGCAATTTTATTATACCCTATTGTGGAAAGTCCTTTAGCTAATACCGGGCCCGTAACTACATAAACAGCTTTGTTTTCAATCGCCCAGATTCTTACTAACTCTTCTAATTTTTTCCAAATACCTCTATTAAAACCTTGTTGCTGAGGGCTCATATTACTGTAGTAAAAAGATTCCGTCATGCTACTAGCAGACCAGCCCATATCTGCCGCTGGCGCTAAATGTCCTCTATCATATCCCGAACCTGCGTAGTCTTTATTAAATGTATTTACCGATTTAACTTGTGGGTCGGAAATAAATTTATTGCTTCGTTCAAAAATTTTGTTGGTCTCTTGTTTTGTTAATTCGTAGGCAACCCAATTGGCTTGTTTATATTTTTCGTTATACAATAGCGAATACCCTGTGTGTGAAATAATTTTTTCGTTAATTTTTGTTTTCGGAATCTCTAATCTTGAAATCTTTACTTGTTTTTTAGTATTCGATATAACCTGATGAGTATTTGGCTTTGTGCCCTCCACTTTTTTTACACCTTGTTGACCAAAAACAAAAGACTGAAATGATAAAAAGAAAAATAAAGCAAGTAAATTATTTTTCATTAGGATTAGGGGCAGAAGAATTTCTGATCAAGTTAGGGTTTTCTAGAATTATTGCCAAGGGTTTCGGGCCCTTTATTGTTTTCATTAAATGAATAATTTAAACTAGCAAATATAAAATGAAGTTGAATAAAATTATATCCATTCGTGCCGTTTGCACCACCTTCAAGTAGTCTATAGCCAATGTTCCCTTGTAAGTTATTAGAAATAATATATCTTCCAGATAAGGAAAGATCAATTGCTCTGCCTTTACTTGCAGCAATGCCTTCTCCAAAAAAATCAACACCCATTTTTTGAGATATATCCCAGTTGGCTATTAAGTTGATAAGCGGAGCAAAACCAACACTAAAATTTTCACTTAAAAGTTCTTTGTTTTTTAACGAGACTCCTGCATCTCTAATTTTTGCAGACAAACCAATGCCAAATTTAAAATTATCTTTATGAATGACACTTCGATTATAGGTAAAACGATATGAATTAAATTTATAAACAACCTCTGTTAGAATATTTGCTTTAAAGTTTTTCCCATCAAATAGAATGTCGTTTTCTATTGTTCCAGTTTCTACAATTTTTAGAGGAGCATAAAGAAAAGAAAAGTGATCTTTTCCATTTGATAAGCAGCCAACGCGCAATCTAAAAAATGGACTTATTGGAGTTTGAAAATCATTTTTTAGGGAAAACATCGTTCCGTTATTGCCGTTGCGAATATCATTCATACCAGTAAAGAATGCGCCTGATTCAAGATTAACGAAAGTCTGCGCATTCGTTGACAAACTGAAATGCAAACAAATTAAAAGAATCCAATATCTAGATTGAAAAACAAGCTTTGTAATCAAACGATGCATATTGAGTTTTTATTTTTGAAGCCTATTATTTAATTTTTTAGCTATCGAAATGTACTTTTTTGTTGGCATTTTGATTTCTATTTTACAATAAAAACTGCAATTTTAAATTGTAATAAATTATTCCGAAAATTATAACCGTAGCTGATTTTTAAAGATTAACTCCGACCAGAATCTAAAGGTATCAAATATTTAGGAAATGGCTATGAAACAAAAAAGCCACACCTTTTATGGCGTGGCTTTTTTGATATTCTCCTTGATTGTTTTGAATTACCTCTTTTAAATTGAGGCACTGACATTTTTATTTTGATTTAACCTCTTCAAAGTCCACTTCCTGAATGCTTGTGGTTGTTTTTTCTTCTGTTGCACAACTACCGCCATAACAATTTCCTGCGGCACAGCCAAAAGCAAACAAACCCATTGAGGCAAAATAGACTCCAAAAGCTACTCCAAACCATTGATGGCTAATTACCGATTGAATAATTACGGTAATCCCCATTATGATATATAATGCTCGTGTAAATGTCCAGTTTGTTAAAATTCTCTCTTTCATTTTTAAGTTTAAGTTTCTGTTTAAGAGCACTTATTATTTTGTTTTAATTTTATCAATTGATAATGGTTTTGTACAAAAGAACCAATCATGGCAAGTCATTTCTTCCTTGTTATCCATTCTTTCTTTGGCAACTCCGCAAGAACCTGCTGTTGGAACAATTACGTCATCACCAGGTTGCCAGTCTGCGGGTGTTGCAATGCTAAACGTGTCGGCAGTTTGCATTGCTATTAATGCTCTTTTTAATTCATCAAAATTTCTACCCATTGACAAGGGATAATAGATGATTGCGCGAATTATACCCTTTGGGTCAATAAAAAAAACAGCTCTAACCGCTTTGGTTGAACTTTCACCTGGCTGAATCATACCATATTTCTTAGCCACATCCATTGTGATGTCTTCGATTAATGGAAATTTCACCTCCATATTTTTCATTCCATTAAATTCAATTTTATCCTTGATGGTTCTTAACCATGCAATATGACTGTATAAGCCATCAATTGATAAACCTACTAATTCGCAATTTAAGGCATTAAACTCTGGTTCCATTTTTGCAAAAGTCATAAACTCTGATGTGCAAACAGGAGTAAAGTCGGCAGGATGACTAAAAAGAATAACCCATTTATCTTTATAATCAATGGGGAAATTAATTTCACCTTGTGTAGTGATTGCTTTAAATTCTGGAGCCTTATCTCCTATTCGGGGCATTGGCATTACTTGTTCTATAGTTTCCATTTTTATTTTATTTTATTTGAATTAACTCCTCAAAAGTAAATCAATGAAAATGGCTACACGGCTACTTTTGTTACACAAGAAAAATTTAAAAGGTAAAGCGGAAGATTACTATGAAATACGCCACATTTGCCACCCAAGTCTCCAACCAAAAACCCCATTCCAACTGCAATGCATTGCAATGTTTACTGCAAACATGTTATAAATAACCCAAGAAAATAAAAGGTAAGTAGTTGATTTTTAAAGATTGGCTCCGACCAGAATCGAAAGGTATCAAATGTTTAGGAAATAGCTATTTAATGATTGTCCCTTTTTAGTTTTATAAATTACTGATTAGTAATATTATACGATTTATAAACAAGGTTTTTATTTTTGGTTTTTGAGGTAAAATGTGGTCTTACTGCAAGGTTTACTGCAATGTAAAAAGCCACAACTTTTAGGGCGTGGCTTTTTTGATATTCTCTTTGATTAATTTGACTTACATCTTCACAATCCTCTGAGCAACCTCTCCAACTTT
>JBILIO010000012.1:0-20804 GCA_044349915.1 Sphingobacteriales bacterium
GGTTCATTATGATAAATTTTCAAAGGCGAGTTTCAATATAGATTTTGAATTTAAACAAGCAAGTTTGCAAAGTAATTTGCGTCAAAAATTAAGCTATCGTTTTATTCAAACAAATATTGCCACTACTTATGGCGACCCTAGCACTTTTGTAAATAATAATAAACAAGACTTTCATGTTTTGAATTTTAATGCAGGCAATAGTACTATTCATTTTCCACATACTTTAGATTTGCGTTATGAGTTTTCGAATACTGCTACAAGGCCTTATAATAAAATCGCTGGAACTTTTACAGCTACCATACCTTATCAGTCGCTTAGCAAAGGCTTAAACATTCGATTATTTGCAGGTTATAGCACGACTAAAGCTTACAATTTTAGTGGAGTTGGCTTATTCTCTGTTTCGGGAGACAATGATTATTTATTTGACCAGGTATATACCGATCGAAATAGCGGCAGGAATTTTTATGTACAAGATGGTGGATTTAAAGCCTTTACTAGTTTAGCTAATGCAAGCAGTATCATTTCCTTAAACATCAAGACCCCTTTGCCAATCAAAGCGCCTATTGGTATTTTTGCCGATGCGGCTTATTTGCCAAATTATTTTGATACAGAAAATAGATTCAATTATGCAGCAGGTATTTATTTTCCAATCATCAATGATTTGCTAGAAGTATACATGCCTTTATATGTATCTACTTTTGGAAAAGGCTCATTGATTGATACAGAGAAGCCAAACTTTAAAAATCAAATTAGATTCATGATTAATTTAACTAATTTGCAACCTTTAAATCTACTACGAAAAATATCTATTTAAATACCTATGAAAAATATTCAAGAAGTTATTCAAAATTTAGGCATACAAGCCGAAAACAAAGGAGCAGCAACAGGTGCGGTATGGTTTAATACCACAGGCGCAGCTATCGATTCTTATTCGCCAGTAGATGGCAAATTAATTGCAAAGATCAATCAAGGCACTGCCGATGATTATGAAAAAATAATGCAAACAGCAACCGCTGCATTTGTGAAATGGAGAAAAATTCCTGCACCACAAAGAGGCGAAGTAGTTCGTCAAATCGGAAACGCATTGCGCGAACAAAAAGAAGATTTAGGCATGTTGGTTTCTTACGAAATGGGTAAGAGTTACCAAGAAGGTTTAGGCGAAGTACAAGAGATGATAGACATCTGCGATTTCGCTGTTGGTTTATCGCGTCAATTACATGGATTTACCATGCACAGCGAAAGACCTTTGCACAGAATGTATGATCAATACCATCCACTGGGTGTTGTCGGTGTAATTTCTGCATTTAATTTTCCGGTTGCCGTATGGGCATGGAATGCTATGCTGGCTATGGTTTGCGGAGATGTTGTAGTTTGGAAGCCAAGTTCAAAAGTAATGCTTTGTGCCATTGCTACACACAATATTGTGGCTAAAGTATTAGCTAATTGTAATGTGCCAGAAGGCGTCATTAATTTAATTGCGGCTGGTTCTGCTAATGTTGGCGATCAATTTTTAGAAGATAAAAGAGTGCCTTTAATTTCGGCAACGGGCTCAACAAAAATAGGTAAGCGAGTAGGAAAAATTGTAGGCGAAAGATTAGGTCGTAGTTTATTAGAGTTGGGTGGAAATAATGCGATCATTATTACCGAACATGCCGATCAAGATATGGCATTAAGAGCGGTATTATTTGGAGCAGTTGGAACAGCAGGTCAGCGTTGTACTTCTACTAGAAGATTAATAATTCAAGAAAATGTATACGATGCCTTTAAAGCAAAATTATTAAAGGCCTATGCGCAAGTAACCATCGGAAACCCTTTAGATGCAAGCAACTTAGTGGGTCCACTCATCGACAAAGCAGCAGTAGAAAGTTTTACTCATGCCATTGCTGCGGTTAAAGCAGAAGGCGGAAGCGTAATTTTTGGAGGAGAAGTATTAAGCGGCGCAAATTACGAATCGGGGTGTTATGTAAAACCTTGTATTGCCGAAGCCAAAAATGAATTTAAAATTGTACAAGAAGAAACCTTCGCGCCAATTTTATATATCATGAAATATAAAACAATCGACGAAGCCATTGCGATGCACAATAATGTACCGCAAGGTTTATCTTCTGCTATTTTCTCTACCAATATTTTAGAAACAGAAAAATTCTTATCGCAAGAAGGTTCTGATTGTGGCATTGCAAATGTTAACATTGGTACTTCGGGTGCAGAAATTGGTGGTGCATTTGGTGGCGAGAAAGAAACCGGTGGTGGACGTGAGTCGGGCTCTGATGCTTGGAAAGTCTATATGCGCAGACAAACCAATACCATTAACTATGGTACCGAATTACCATTGGCACAGGGTATCAAATTTGATTTTTAAAAATTTGAACTAACATTAAAAGAATAAAAACATAATATGCCCAGACCCAGTATAATAGAATATGGCGCTTTCCATCAAACTTATATTAACTATACTACTGGCAAAGACTACGCTATATTAGTACAACAATACAACGAAAGAATTATAGAAGATTGGAATGCCATTCCTATAGAAAAAATAAATTTTGCTTATGCTCCAGACAAATGGACGATTAAGCAAATGTTACAACATGTCATTGATACAGAAAGAATTTTTGCATACAGAGCTTTGGCTATTGCGAGAAAAGAACCAGCGGCCTTATTGGGCTTTGACGAAAATGAATATGCAAAAAATGCCACTGCTAGTCATCGCAATTGGGAAGAAATGATTGCAGAATGGAGAACCCTAAGACAATCTACTAATATATTATTTGGCTCTTTTACAGAAGAAGACTTAATGCAAAAAGGCACAGCCAGTAACTTGCCTATTTCGGTAAACGCTTTAGGCTTCATTATCTTCGGACACGCCTTGCATCATTTACATGTATTGAAAGAGCGTTATTCCATTTAAAAATTATTATTACGAAAAAGCCCCCCGAATATCGGAGGGCTTTTTTTATAATTGACTTTGGAGTCTTTGTACTAATAAAAGTATAATTCTTTTATTGATGCCAGAAATATCAGATTGGTAAATCACAAACTCTTCTTCTGTAAAAAGAGCTACAATCATACCAACTAAATTATTTTTGAGCGTTAAATTCTTTTTTAATCTTTCTTCGATTAAAGCCGCTCTATCTCTACTTCCTTTTGGCAAATCTATATTCCCTAAATCTTTTAGAAAATAAGAAATAATAATTTCGTTTTGAAACTTAGCAATTGGCCTGAGTGTTTCGTTTTGAAATCGCTCTGCTGCTGAGCTGTCAAGGCTTTTGTCGAATTCAACTTTTGGCCTAATTTTAATCATTAATTCAGATCTTGTGCTCATATTTATTTGCTTTATATTATTTATTCCAAATTTCCCAGCTGGCTTCGGCTTGATTTTCTAGCATAAGCGTTCCGTTTGCTACTGCTGCTCCTGCAGCTTTTGCTTTTTTCATCAGTGTAGTTTCTCTTGGATTATACACCAAGTCAAATACAAAATGCTTAGCCCCAATAAATTCAAATGGAATGTTCGGGCATTCATTTACATTTGGGAAAGTACCCAATGGCGTGCAATTAATTATTAAGGTATGGCTTTCGAGTAGGGTTTGATTCAAATCTTCGTAGGCTATTTCCTTACTATCTTTATTCGGAGATCGACTAAGCAAATAAAAAGATACCGCATGTTTTGCTAGGATATACTGCACTGCCTTGGAAGCACCTCCGGTGCCTAATACAAGGGCTTTCCGCGTTTTTAAATCTACAAAAGTTTGGATCGCTTTTTCAAAACCAAAAGCATCGGTATTGTATCCTTTCCATCGGCCATCTGGCAAACAGGCAATGGTATTCACCGCGCCTATCGCTTGTGCTTGTTCCGAAATTTCATCTAAAAACGGAATGATACTTTCTTTGTAAGGTATGGTAACATTTAATCCGATTAAATTAATTTGCTCTTTTTTAAGAACGCTAATCTCTTCGATATTTTCCAATGGAAATAATTCGTAATGGGCATCATTGATCTGTTCTATTTCAAACTTATTCTTAAAATAAGTTGGCGAAAAAGAATGCGTTAATGTTTTTCCAATTAATCCGAATATGCTCATGTGGCGGAATTTATATTATAAATTTCCAACCATGCTTTCTGGTTTTACCCATTCATCGAATTGCGCATCGGTAAGCAAGCCAAGTGCAATGGCTGCAGCCTTTAGCGTTAAATTTTCTTTATGCGCTTTCTTTGCAATTTTAGCGGCATTATCATAACCAATATGGGTATTCAATGCAGTCACTAACATCAACGAATTATCTAAATTCTTTTTAATGTCTGCATAATTAGGTTCAATTCCTTTCGCGCAATTATCATTAAAAGATACGCAAGCATCTCCAATTAATCTGGCAGAGTGTAATACATTAGCTGCAATTAAAGGTTTGAATACATTGAGTTCGAAATGACCCGTTGCGCCGCCAATGGTAACTGCCACATCGTTGCCGATAACTTGCGCACAAACCATGGTTAAAGCTTCTGGTTGTGTAGGGTTTACTTTTCCTGGCATAATAGAAGAGCCAGGTTCGTTGTCTGGAATAATAATTTCTCCAATGCCACATCTTGGTCCAGAACTCAACATGCGCACATCGTTGCCAATTTTCATTAAAGCAACCGCAGCGCGTTTGAGCGCACCCGATAATTCTACCATCGCATCGTGCGCAGCCAAAGCTTCAAATTTATTTGGTGCGGTAATAAATGGTAAACCAGAAATTTCGGCAATTTTTTTAGCAACTAATTCGGCATAACCTTTCGGTGCATTTAATCCAGTACCAACTGCGGTACCACCTAAAGCCAATTCGCTTATCATGGTTAAAGCGTTATTGATTGCACGCATGCTATTGGTAAGTTGTTGTGTATAGCCCGAAAATTCTTGACCTAAAGTTAAAGGGGTAGCATCCATAAAATGCGTACGCCCAATTTTAACAATATCTTTAAAGGCAATTGATTTTGCTGCCAGTGTATCTCTTAATAAAGTTAAACCAGGCAAAGTAATTTCGGCTATTTGTTTGTAAGCCGCAATGTGCATAGCGGTTGGATAGGTATCGTTTGATGATTGAGATTTATTTACATCGTCGTTTGGATGTAAGATTTTATGTTCATCATTTAGTTTCCCTCCTTTGATTACATGTCCTCTGTTGGCAACCACTTCGTTCACATTCATATTACTTTGCGTACCCGAACCCGTTTGCCAAATAACCAGCGGAAATTCTTCGTCTAATTTTCCTGCAATTATTTCATCACAGACTTCGGCAATTAAAGCCGCTTTGTCTGCTGCTAATACGCCTAAATCTTGATTGGTATAGGCAGCTGCCTTTTTTAGAATGGCAAATGCACGAATGATTTCCAATGGCATTTTATCTGCAGCGCCACCTATTTTAAAATTTTGTAAAGATCTTTGAGTTTGTGCAGCCCAATATTGATTTGCGGGAACTTGTACTTCGCCAAGGCTGTCTTTTTCTATTCTGTATTCCATTGTTATTGAATTTTGTATTCCCAAATTTAGCCATTTGTTCATTATCATTTGAATTTTACATCCTTTTTCGGTTGAATTTCTATTAAAATATTTTTGAGTTTTTCATATTTGTGGATAATTCATTCTTATTATAGCCGTTATTAGGCTTTACATTTGTTTTGATTAAATAGGTGGCCATTGCCATCAATCACTTACCATTAAAAAATTAAATATGAAGATGAAAATCATGCGCTTGTTGACGGTGCTATTTATATTGTCTACAGCTGTTTCTGCGGCACCTAAAAAAGAACTTTTTGGCGTAAAATTCGATAGAGATTTATTAAACAGATTTATTCCTGTTTCTAAAAGAAAGTTTTTAAAAATGCAAAACTTTCGCGATTCACTTCAACGCGATTTAAATGTAGAATTAATTAAAAATGATAGTTTAACTAAGTTGGTTAAATTTAAAAATGATACCATTGCCAACTTACAAGACGAACTAGTTTTGTTAAAAGAAAAGCATGCTAATTTAACAGCACAGTATACAACACTATCAGATAATTATAAACAACTTAGAGCAAATAGTTCTGATGAAATTAAAAAATTAATTAAAGATTTAGAAGCAGCGCAAGCTAATTTAGCGGCTAGAGAAAAGCGTTTACAAGAAGTAGAAGACGCGATGAAAAAACGCGACGACATGGTTAATTCGTTACGAGATAAATTAGCTAAGGCATTGCTAGGATTCAACAAGAGCGGCCTTTCTGTAAACATTAAAGACGGCAAGGTATATGTTTCTTTAACCGATAAATTATTGTTTAATACAGGTAGTATCGAAATAGATCAAAGAGGTCAAGAAGCATTGGTTGAATTGGTTAAAGTGTTAAAAACACAACCAGATATTAATGTATTAGTAGAAGGTCATACCGATAACATGAAAGTTTTCAATTTAGGACAAATCAAAGACAACTGGGATTTAAGTGTATTAAGAGCAACCTCAGTCGTTAGATTTTTAACAGAAAATCAAAGCTTAGATCCGCTCAGAGTAAATGCATCGGGTCGTGGCGAATATTTGCCAATTGAAAAATCAAATGCGGCAGAGTCAAGAAGTAAAAACAGAAGAATAGAAATTATCTTAACACCTAAGTTAGACGAATTGTATCGTATGTTAAATGACGATGCAAAATAATCAATAGTACCTCTCATAAAAAAAGGCTGCAATAATTATTGCAGCCTTTTTTTATGAGATTAAAATGGGCTAATAAAATCTTTAAATGTCGGCAAAAGGTAGTCTTTCTCCGAAACGTGAATTGCAGGCACTTTCCAGTCTATTGCAAGTGTTTCATCGTTAAAGCAAATGCCACCTTCCGAAGCCTTGTGGTAGTAATTTGAACATTTATAGCAAAAAATAGTTTGGTCTGCTAAGGTCGAAAACCCATGGGCAAAACCTGGTGGAATCCAAAGTTGCAAATGATTTTGATCGTTTAATTCTATCGCAAAAGATTGCCCGTAGGTAGGAGATTTTTTTCGAATGTCAACTACTACATCTAATACGGCTCCTTGTAAAACGCGCACTAATTTGCCTTGTTCAAATGGCGGTGCTTGAAAATGTAATCCTCTAATGGTTCCTTTTTGAGAAAGGGATTGGTTATCCTGAACAAGCGATAAGTCAATATTTATTTCTTTAAAAAAATCTTCCCGAAAACTTTCATAAAAATAACCGCGATCATCTTTCCAAACTTTGGGCTCAATTACCAATAAATCGGCAATAGGGGTGTCTATAATTCTCATGCTACTATTTCTAATATTGTTCGAAAGGCTGCAAATTTATCAGCGTATTTTTGCTGGTGATTCGCTTGCAAAGCAGGCGCAAAATGAATTTGATATTCTTTTAATTTCTCCATAGAAGGAGCAATATATTGAAACGAATAAGTGATTCCATCTTGTGGTGGATCCAAAAGTTTTAATATCTTATTGCTGCTAAAACAGCCAGTAGCTAGTACTTCGGGTACATGCACCTCTTTCATCCAGCTAAGCCATTCATCATGAATTGCTGGATCAATATTTACGGTAACGCTATATAAAATCATATGTAAAAGTATAAAAAATATTATAAATCATCGCCTCTCCATTTTCTAAACAATTTCCTTGCTGCTACTGCATATAAACTTCCTGGCATTTCAACAATTAATCGTTGTAGGTATTCCATCCCTTTTTTGCGATCGTGTAGCAGTGTATCATAAGTGTTGGCTAAACAAAACAAAGCATCATCGGCCCATAAACCTTCGATATCCATAGCCACCAATTGTGTTAATTTCTGAATGGCAGCTGTTGTGTCATTCAATTTTAAATCAATTTGTGATTTAGTCCACAAAACATCATCTGCTAATTCGTGTCCCGGATATAAAAGGTTGATACTATCTAAAACCAAATTTGCTTGCTTGTATTTTTGTTGAATAATAAATAAATCAGCTTTTGCATATAAACTCAGCGCATCCGAGGTGCTATCTAAATTAGTATTGTCTGCAATAATCAAGCTTAAATTAATTGCATCGTTTGCGATTAATTGAGAGGTAGACGATTTTAAAATATCTAGTTGTGATTTTGCCCATTCAAATTCGGAAGTATAATAAGCTAATTGCGCATTTTTAAATTTAGCTAATTGCCCAATAGGTTCGTCTTTATTGGCTTTGTCGACTTGTCCATATAATAAAGCCGCTTCCCAAATTTCACCCGTCATTAAATAAACATCACCTAAAACTAGTTTACATTCATTGATGAAATTGGGTTTACCTATTTGGTCTTCTATTATTTTTTCTAAAACGCTAGTTGCTAAATTGGGCTCTTGTAATTGATAGGCTAATAGTTCTGCGTATGCTTTTCTTGCTATTGCAGCGTTATTTCCTCCATCATTTAATTGGATATAATTTTCAAATAGGGGCTTTAGTGCTAAAAGCGCTTGTGCTGTTTGGTTTAAAGAAATTGCTTTGGATTTTTGTGTAAGCAATAAATTAAGTTTAGCAGTCGCTAAATATTCATTGTCTATTCCCTGCGTAATAATATATTGATAAGCTTTTATAGCCACATCAAACGCTGCATTTTCTTTACAAATTATTGCATAGTTTAAAACGGTCTCTCCCTCATCTCTTCTTATTCTATCTAATGCAATGTTTTGTGTTAATCCGGCTTCATAATCTTTTAGCTGAACATAAACCCAAGCAAGCAATTCATTATAAAATCCAAAATTAGGGTTGAGTTGCGATTTTTTGAGCAATACATTTCTGAGTAATTGCAATTCATTTTGTTCTGTGAGGTAATCACTGAAAGCATTTTGAGCCTGTTGTATGGAAATTAAACCTGCTTGAACAAAATCTAATTGCTCTTCGATAATGGCAGATTTATTATTTTGAATAAAATTAACTTTGCTGAGTTCATTGTAAAATAAACTGGGGTCATTATTTTTTATTCGCTGATTAGCGATGATTTTTTTAATGAAATCTAATTCGTTTATTTCAAAAAAATTAGCAATTAGTTGGGTAGCATAAGCAATATTATCATCGACTGCCGTAATTGATTTTTCAAATTCTTTAGCTGCTTTATTATTTTCACCTTGTTTTAAAAATAAATTTCCTAAATCAAAATGATAAATAGCTTGCGGATAAAATTTCTTAGGTCTTTTTTTGATTACTTTTTCGGCTTTTTCAAATTGCTTTATTTGTAACAATGAGTTTACATAGGAGCGATAATTTTGCTCATTCGAAAGGTCTTTTAAGTATATTTGTTCTAGAAGAATAACAGCCTTATCTGCTTCGCCATTAGCCAGGTACTGTGCTGCAAGCTTTTCGTTGGTTTGCGCTAGACAATAGGTTTGGCTAAAGAGCAAAATAAGTATGGAAACAAATAGCAAATGCCGATTTTTCATGATGGCTAATTTATGAAAAATGTAATAGATTTATCAATATCAATTGATAGTTTTATATTTAATTTACCCTTAAGCTTTATTTAAAAGATGCCCCAAAGTAATATAGCCTTCAAAAGAAACTTTGCATTGATTCCAGTTTTTATGGGGGTGCTTACTATTACTTTTTTGATAGCACTTTTTTTTGGGTATAATTTTACCAAAAAAGTAGTAGAGTCGCAGTTTGCAACAAATAAGGTAGAAGTTTTAGAAGAAACGCTTAAACCCTATAATCATTTAGTCTTTAATCAAATCCCAAAAATTTCTATTCATCATGGGTTTTTGAATGAGTCATCTATTTTAAAACTAGCTGCCAATTTTTTTAAGACAGATTCTTTTATTAGAGCGATTACATTTTATGACATTAATGTTGGAAACATGCCTATTGAAGATGGCTTCAAGCAAGAGAAATTAGCCATTGGAGTAAATGCTGTATATCGAATAGAATACGCCAATCCCGCATTTGCCAAATGTTTATTTAGCAAAAATAAATTTGGGGAATTTAGCGGAAAAGATGCAAACAATTTTACTAAGTGTGTTTTAAAGTATGCTGATTTTATCAGCAATTATGATACTACTATACCAATAGCAACTGATCAAATATTTAAATCATTTTATACTTTTAATGATAAACAAATTTCTTTTATCAATGTGCCATCCTCTGCCGATATAAAAATATATCAAACAATTAGTAAGTTAGATGTACCCATTGCTGTATCTTTTGATCAAGATATGTTGAGCTTTGATTTAGATCCAGAGCGATTACCTATTATTAATAACAGCCCAAATTTATATGAGCATATTTATGTAAAGCCCGTTACATACGATTCACTAATTAATGACAAGCATTATTTAACCACTAGTATTGCTTTGTCTGGTGCGTTTTCTGGCTATCAGCTTTATTTTATTTCTTCAAAATCATTTTTTAGGAATCGGGTGAGTATGTTGTTTGCGCCAATAGCGATAGGCATTTCGGCTTTTTATATTATCATGTTAGTGATTGCCATTTTAATTTATCGAAACTTAAATATCAATTCAAAACTATTTAAGTTGCAATATGATTTTTTAAATAATTTAACACATGAATTTAAAACGCCCGTAAGTGTAATTAAAATTGCGGCTAACAATATGAAATCTAAATCCGAATTAACCACAATGGAAAAAGATTTATATGTTAGAATTTTAGATGAAGAAGCAGATAAGCTCAACGATTTGATGAACAAATTGCTTTCTCTAACTCAATTAGAAAACCGTTCTTTAAAAGTGAACATTCAGGAAATTGATTTAGGCCAATTATTCATGGAATTCAAAGAATCCTATCAGCTTAAATATCCAGATTTTCAAATTTCATATGAGTTAAACCAAATAAATACGATATACTCAGATAAAGTTTTACTCATCAGTTTATTTCAGAACTTGTTTGACAATGCTTATAAATACTCGCATGCACATCAGCGCTATTTAAATATCATAGTGGAAAGAAGAAAGCAGCAGATTGCTTTTAGGTTTATAGATAAAGGGATTGGTATTGTAAAAAGCGAGCAAAGAAATGTTTTCAAAAAATTCTATCGTATCGAAAATCAATTCAACCAGAATGGTAGTGTGGGTATAGGTTTAGCATTTTGTAAAGAAGTAGCTAATTTTTTAGCTGGAGATATCGAAGTAAAGAGTGAACCTGGTATGGGTTCGGAGTTTATTGTAAGCTTACCATTCAATTATAATGAGCTTGTTACAAAAAGCTAATCATTTATATTTTACTTTTGTATTATACAATTATGGAAATAAATCAAGTTAAAATAGCAGTCATCGAAGATGATGAAAATATGCGTCTATTAATAGCGCAAAGGTTAATTCAAGAAGGCTTCCAAGTGATCGAAGCGGCAGAAGGTAATGCTGCACAAGCACTTATTTTGGAAGAGCAACCTCATATTGTATTATTAGATTGGATGCTTCCTGGTAAATCCGGTATGGAAATTTGTGCTGCCTTAAGGCAACACGATTATGCGGGTATTGTCATTATGGTAACGGCTAAGGCGCAAGATGTCGATAAAATAGATGCGTATCATTTTGGCGTTTCGGATTATATCACCAAACCATTTAACATGGAAGTTTTAATTGCCTTGTTAAATAATAAGGTTAAATATATTGTTAATGCCGAAAAAACAGACTCCATTAAATTTGCTAATATGGAGCATCATCCGAATACGCATTTATTAATGAGAGAGGGCAAAAAAGTAGAATTAACTATTCTAGAAAATAGAATATTACTTTATTTCTTAAAGAATAGAAATAAAGTAATTAACAGAGAGGAATTAATGTTAGTTGTTTGGGGTTATAATTCTGATGTGAACACAAGAACCCTAGATATGCACATTGTGCGTTTGCGTAAAAAAATTGAGGTTAACCCCGAAATGCCTTTGTTTGTTCAGACGGTTAGGGGTATTGGCTATAAATTTGCGGTAGTATAAATTAGAAAATATTCTTTTTCTTTTTGATTTTGGAATAGGTAAACTCTTCTTTAGAATTAGTGCCATCTACCTCTCCAGCAATTTTTGCATATAAAGAATCTTTTCCTTTTTTCTGGTAAACAATCATTTTTGGATAATCATTTTCTTCGTTTTCAAACACGCTAGTACTATCATTTTGTGTCATAATAAACGCAGCAGTATCAATTTCGTTGATGGCAACTTCGAAGGTGATGGTACCCGCTCTTTCTTTTATATTAGCTATTTCTGCAAAAGTGGTATCACCTTCATTCGAAATATTTGTGGTATGTCCTATGTAAGTAGAGTCGTCAGATTTTATCCACTCTTCGATTAGCACCCCATCTGCAGATTGGCTTTCCCATTTACCTAGCATCCATTTTAAACTTTTAATAGAATCTTTTCTTGCTGGTTTGCAGGCATTCAACATACTTATACTGTATAGTATGCAGACGCTGTAAATAATCGATTTTGTTTTCATATTTGCTTGTACAATATTAAAGATTTTTAGCAATCCAAACAACTAAAGCTTGACTAATTAATAAGCCATCAATTAAAATAGTATAATAGAAATTCTTATGGCTGCTTTTTAATTTAAAAATCACTACATAGCTAAAAAGAATATGCAATAACAAGGCTGCGGTTGTCGCGAATCCAACATCATCATAAAGATAACAGGTGCTGATGACTAGTAATGCTAAAATTAATTGAATAATATGATAGGACTTTGTTACTCCAATTAAAACAGGAATGGAGGGTAAATTATTTTCTTTATCTTTTTGGAAATCTTTTATATCAAATAACAAACTCAATATAGCAATAAATAAAAAGTTATTGATTAACACAATGGTCAAGCTAATTTTATTTACGATATACAAATTAATTGGAATGTATACGGTAACAAGTGTCCAAGAAAATGCGATTAGAAAAATCTTTAATCCTTTTATTTGCCTAAGCCTGAATACACTGTTTTTATTAGATTTAAGAGGCAAATTATATGCAATTGCAATAATAGCAGCCATCGCAAATTGAGCGATGGTGTTTTTATTTAAAAATGATGCGATGTATAATAAGATCAAAAAGGTAAAGCCAAAAAATAATTTTTTAAAAGTAAAAAAGGATTTATTTTTTTGATTTAAATCATAGGAAAAGCTTTCAGCCAAGCTGTAGCTAAATGGAGTTGCAATAGTTACGAATAATAATATATAGGGGTTAATTGGAATATTGAAAAGTTGATAGCTTAACCAAGTTTGTGCTAGCGCGGCAATAGCAATAATTATTTTATATTTTTTTAAATGAACCAATAGGCTTTCGCTGGTCATCGCTAAGCTCTTTTTAATTCAAAAATAGTGATCTCTGGTAAAATGCCAATTCTGCCTGGGTAACCCAAAAATCCATAACCCACATTTACATATAATTTTTGATGCGCTTGTTCGTATAATCCAGACCATTCGGGGTAAACAAATTGAGCAGGGCTCCATTGATAATCACCAAATTCAAAACCAAACTGCATGCCATGCGTATGCCCAGCAAACATCATATCAATATTTGGATAATCTTTAATTACCTGTTCGCGCCAATGGCTGGGGTCGTGAGAAAGTAATAATTGAATTTCTTCTGCTTCTAGCCCTTTGCTGGCTAAATCTAACCTGCCTTTTTTAGGAAATCTACTAGAGGAGCTCCAATTTTCGACACCAATAAGCGCAATAGATTCTGAACCAATGTTAAGGTGCCTATGTTCGTTTCTTAATAAATTCCAACCTAATTGTTCATGAACTTTTACTAAATCTTTTAAGTTTTGTTTTTTTGCTGTATCGCTTGGCCATTTTTTGTAATCTCCATAATCATGGTTTCCGAATATAGCGTATACTCCCATGGGTGCTTTTAATTTATCGAATACATTCATATAGTCCGACATCTCTTTTGTTTGATCGTTGACTAAATCTCCCGTAAAGAAAATAACATCACATTTCTCGGCATTTAACAGATCAACACCACCTTGTACGGCTATTTTATTATCAAAACTTCCGGCGTGAATATCTGAAATTTGACCAATGGTAATACCATCAAATGCAGGAGGCAAATTGTCAATATATATTTTTCTTCTTTTGATTTTATAATCATATACGTTATTAGATAAAATCCCGAAGTTCAAGCCTACAAAGGGTAAGCCGGCCATAAGAATACCTGCTTTGCTTAAAAATTCCGACCTCGGTATGGTATTACTTGCTAGGGTTTGTGAAGGTTTTTCTGCTGTAATTATTTCTTTATTTCTTTTGCTAAAAACCCAAGCGCTCCATCTTTTAATGTCATCTATTAATAAAAATGGAACAACAAATAGCTTGCTAAAATAATGAATGAAAAACCAAACAAATAAAAATGTTCTTAATCCTCTATTAATCGAAAAGTAGATTCCTAAAAAAACACCGGCAATTGTTAACGCTACTATTAGCCAATAAGCTACTTGAATGTTGCTGTTACGTTTTGTGCGTAATTTATTAAAAGTTGTTTTGATTGCCTCCCACACGTAAAAGTCTAGCCCAATTAAAAAAACGCAGACAATCAGTAAGCCAAAAATTCTATTCTCCATTTATTTTTACGAAATAATACTTTTGTTTTGCTTTAAGTATTTGGAATGTTAAATTTACAATATATCAATTGTATTGCCATGCGTAATTTTAAATCTTTTGCTTTTTTCTTGTGTTTTGTTTTGATGCACAAATTTAATTCGCTTCAGGCCCAAGATACTCGTCAATCTATTTTGAAGGTCTTAGCAGATCAAAGAGTTGCTTGGAATCAGGGAGATTTACAAACTTATATGGAGGGTTATTGGCATTCCGATTCTTTAGTTTTTATCGGAAAGAATGGTCCAAAATATGGATGGGATAATACCTTAGCGAATTATAAGAAATCATACCCTGATATAAATGCAATGGGCTATTTAGATTTTGCTAATTTAAAAATCACATTATTGCATAAAAACTTTGCGTATGTTAGTGGTTCATGGAAGCTTACTCGAGCAAAAGACGAATTAAAAGGTTATTTTACCTTGCTATTTAAAAAAGTAAAAGGAAAATGGGTTATTGTTTCAGATCATTCTAGTTAAGATGAAATTACATAAAAAAAATATTTTTTATGTTTTAGCAATGCTCTATGTTTTGCTAACCTATTTTTGTCGTACCAATATTTTTTTTGGAGATATGGTGCAATTTGCCTCACGACACCCACATTTTTTTTTAGCAAACAAATTCCAAACCATATTTCTTCCTAATTATTTAGATAGCGGGCATCCGCCGCTATTTGGTATATACATTGCTTTTGCTTGGTTGCTGTTCGGTAAATCTTTATTGGTTTCGCATGTTGCCATGTTGCCTTTTTTACTCCTCATTGCCTACCAAGTTCCTCAGTTATTGAGTCGTTGGTTGAGTGGTTATGCGTTGTTGTTTAGTTCTTTGTTAGTATTTTTAGAGCCAACTTTATTGGCACAAGCCACTTTGGTTTCGCCCGACATTGTTTTAATGGCCATTTTTATTACGGGTATTAATTTATATTTAAACAAAAAATATAAAACACTCGCGCTTGTTTTAATTCCATTAGGATTAATTTCTTTAAGGGGAATGATGGTTTTATTTGCAAGTTTTTGCGCCATTATTTTGAATAATACTTTTGCACAAAGAAAATTTAATCGTCATTACTTTTTTTCTACGGCTCTGGTTTTTTTGCCTTCTGTAGCGATAGCAGCAATATGGTTGTGGCTACATTATCAGCATACCGGTTGGATTGGCTTCCATTCAGATTCGCCCTGGGCAAGTTCATTTCAACAGGTGTCCTTTGCTCAGATGTTCAAAAATGCGCTACTTTTTATTTGGAGACTTATTGATTTTGGTCGCATCACTGTTTGGTTATTGGCATTATTTCTATTGTTTAAATTAAAATTTGCTATGCAATCGAATCTAAAATTCAGTATCAGTATCGTGGTATTTATTTTAGTGTTTGCCGCAAATACATTATTTGCAGATGGCTTAGTCGGACACCGTTATTTTTTACCAATTTATTTTTTAACCCTGGTTTTTGTTTTAAAAAATATATCATTTGCTTTTCCTAAAAAAAACATGTCTGCTTTTGTATTATTATTTATTTCGTTTTTAATAGGAGGCTCTTTTGTATATCCAAGTAAAATAGCAATGGGTTGGGATGCAACTCCGGCCCATCTTCCCTATTATTCGTTAAGAAAAGAGGCCATTAATTTTTTAAACAATAACAACATCCCCTTGCAAACTGTTGCTAGCGGTTTTCCAAATTTAGATACGAGAGAAATTTTAGAATTAAATGGCGATAGTAGTCATTTTAATTCCTATTCTGATACTACATTAAAATATATTTTATATTCAAATGTGTTTAATTATCCTGATAGCTTGATAGATAAAATAGCCAATACGCAAGCAATTTATTATCAAAAAAAAGGCTTTGTTTTTGTAGGAGTCTACGCTATTGCTAAATAGTTTTTATAAATTATGGAATAGCACAATGTTTAATTGATTTCGGTAATTGCTGCTTAATGATTGATTTAGCAAACAAATTTCGAGCTTTAAATTTTTGTTTTGTTGGTAGCCAATTCCTATGGCAAATCTATTTCTGTCAAATAGTTCGCCGGTATTTTTTAAAAACAACTCGTTACTTGAACTAAAATACCATGTCTTAGGGTCCATTTTATCTCTGCTAATGGGGTAATTTATCGATAAAAACCCCCTTAACCTTAGCTGTTGCCCAGCAGCAAGAAATCTTTGTTCTAGTCGCCATCTATTAAGCAACACCGCTTTTTTGTATTTGAATTTGTATAAGTATTGCTCAAAAATCCTGTTTTCTTGGCTAGCCTTTTTAAAATCTGTATTATCAATATAATCTTCGTTATAGATATAAGCAAAACCTATACTCATGATATGGTTATTATTTGCTAGAGGGTAACCTATATTTCCGCGTAATAATAATTGTTGAATATCGCCAATGGCATTGTAATTTCTTAAATGAATTTCGCCTGTTGAAATTAATTTGTATGGTAAATTTACCGTACCATTATACACCATCCAATTGCCAAATTTTGCTGGTTGTGCATGCGTTAATTGGCAAGTAAATAAAAAAATAACGAATAGGTATTTAAAAATCGAAATCTTCATTTTATTTATTTGCCAAAGCTATTTTTACACTTACAATATAATTTAATACCGCGTTTTTTTCTTCACTAGTGATATTGGCTTTGATTGCCATATCGTCTATTATATGTCCCCATTGTGAATTATTAAAATCATTAATATCTCGCGCTTCATGACAATTAATGCATGCGCCAGCGGTATATAATTTAAATCCATGATTTAATAATTCCATGCTAGCATTCGAATTACTTTTTTGAATAATAGCAAGTGCATTTTCATCTGGTGGATATAGCTTAACAGCAGGTTTAGGGTAAGGCAAACCGATATTTCCAGAAAAGTTATTATCAGTATTTATGTTTTGAATGGCTTGCTTTTGGATAGGTGTTTTTGCTATTTCTTGCACTGGTTTTTTTACCGTACAAGCGAACATCAATAACATTAAACCCAAAACGCTCGAGCGTAATATTGTTTTCATAATTGCTTAATTAATTTTGTATAAAATAATTTTACTTGGACTTGCATCGCTTTCGAAAGAGGCGATTTGAATATTTACTAAATAGGTATCGTCTACTATTTCTTCTTTTACATATACCATTTCTGTGATAGTGCAATCATATCTAGGATTAGTTGGGTAATCCCAATAAGCATGATGCGCAGCGAGTGCGCCTTCATCTTCTTCTCGATCTACCGAAGGTAAATCGATAATTAAATGTTTAATCCCTTTTAATCTTATAGCTGCAGTTAGTTTTGGGTCAAAATAACAAGGGTTATTACCCGAATAAATTGCAGTTAGTTTTTCGTTTGAATTAGGTAAGGTACGAATGATCAAGGCTTCTGTTCCTTCAGGAATTTGTGTTAAATCAACAATTTGTTCATCGATGAGGTAATCACCATTTGCTATTTTTTTAGGACTTACAGAAATAAGCAATCCTAAAAAATGAAACTTTTTTAAACATTGATTAATGGTGATGCGCTCTTTACTTATATGTCCCAGGCATTCGGTATGTGTACCATTGCCATGGGCATTCAGCATTAAGTTTTCACAATTAGCCGAACCGCCTAATGCTACAGAACCAATAAAGTTGCCAACCCGAATAGGTTCAAACCTTGGTGCAGGTATATGAAATGCCAAAGGACCTTCTTTGGGGTTTAATGGAATAGAAATATCTATTGGATCGTTGAGGCTAACAAATTTTTCTTCAGAGATATAAACCTTATTTAGTTCCATTTTTAAATTTTAAAAAAACAATTCAGCAGCAATTTTATCTGCCATTAATTTTCCGTTATGGGTAATATTTAATTTATGGTTGGCATGGCTTAGCCATTTATTTTTTATTTTATCTTCTGCTTTTTGTAAAAGTAAAACTTTGTTTGCAGAGCCAAAAGCATCCTCGAAATAATTTAAGTCTGCTCCCCAAATTGTTCTTAAAGAAAGCATTAAATATTCATTCATCCTATTTTCTAAAGATAATATTTCTATGGTAGATGGAATAATATCTCTTCTTATTTGATCAATATACTGATGGTTATTTGCTATATTCCATTCTCTTGTACTTTGGTTAAAAGAATGAGCCGAAGGCCCAATCCCTAAGTAGGAATGGCCTTTCCAATAGGCCGTATTATGTTTTGCATAATGCCCCTCTTTACAAAAATTAGAAATTTCGTAATGTATAAATTGATTATCTGCCATTACAGATTGTAGTATTTCAAACTGATAGGCAGTTTTTTCTTCCACTAAAGGTTTTTGTTTTCCATTATTAATAAAGCTGGCCAATGCTGTTTTTTCTTCTACTGTTAAAGCATAAGAAGAAATATGCGGAATATCATGTGACAGTGCAATGCCTATATTTTCTTGCCATTCTTTATCACTTAACTCCGGTAAACCATATATTAAATCCACACTTAAATTTTCTATGCCAATGTCTTGCGCTCTTTTAATGCATGACTTTGCTTCTACAGAATTATGCGCCCTATTCATCCAAATTAAATCGCGGTCTATAAAAGATTGTATGCCTATGCTGAGTCTATTAATTCCCATCTGCACATAGGCTTTCAATTTCTCCTTATTTAAATCATCTGGATTGGCTTCGAGGGTTATTTCTGCAGCATTGTTTACTTCAAAATTATTCAGAATATATTGGAGTATTTGTGCGATGTCTTTTGCTGGTAAAATAGAGGGGCTTCCTCCGCCAAAATAAATACTATCAACAGGTGCATCACCCAAATAATTTCGACGAATTTGCAACTCTAATAATAAAGCCGCTACTAATTCGTCTTTATGCTTCAGTTGCGTACTAAAGTGAAAGTCGCAATAATGACATGCTTGTTTGCAAAAAGGAATATGAATATAGATACCAGCCATGCCACTAATTTCCGTAAATTTAATTAATTTTAACTAATGAATTTTCGGAGGTATTCTTTATTAATTTTATTATTCATCATGCCATTGTTTGCTATAGCTCAAAATGGCTATACGCTAAGATTACATACCCTTCAATCGAATGGGCAGTCTATAATAGAAACCAATCAATTTCCTGATACTATTCAAAGAGCCGCTTTTATCAACCAAAAGTTGCAATACTATTTTGCACAAGGTTATGTATACGCAGCGATCATTCAGGTAAATGACAGTGCAACGTTTAAAACGGCGAGCATTCAACTGCAAGAAAAATATTATTGGAACAGTTTACAACTAAGTAAGCAAGCAGCACAATTTTTAACAAGTTTTGAGCCGCAAATTCAAACCTTAGCAACACAAGCAATAGATCCTTTAAAAATTGAGTTATTGTTTGATAAAATTTTAACTTATACCGAAAACAATGGTTATCCATTGGCTAGTTTACAATTTGATTCCATAAAAATTAGCAATCAAAGTATTGATGCAACTATAAACTTAATAACTGGAAACTTAATTAAAATTGACAGCGTGACCGTTTCTGATCCAACAGTTATTAGCCCTGTTTTTTTAGCGGCATATATTGGGCTTAAGAATGGCTCTTTTTATAATCAAAGAAAAATAAATTTAATCAGCGAAAGAATCAATCAATTAGATTTTTTGACATTAAAATATAATCCAATAATAGTACAAGGCGAGGATAAAATAAAATTAGTTATTTCGCCCGAACGAAGAAATCAAAACCAAGCAGATGGTTTAGTTGGATTGATTCCTAGCGCCAATGGTAAAGCTAATTTTATAGGACAATTTCATTTAAATTTAAAAAATGTTTTTAAAAGAGGAGAGTTAATTGATTTTAATTTTAAAGGCCAGCCAAATAATACCAGAGACTTAAATTTAAAATTTAATTACGATTATTTGTTAGGCTCATTTATTAGTACAGAACTGCTCTTTTCTATCAGAAGACAGGATACCAGTTTTGTAACGGTTACGCAAAACTATGCTTTCCCCTATTATTTTTCTGCAAAAAATTATTTAAAGTTTTTTTATAGCAATCAACAAACAAGTTTAATTTCTACCAAGAGTTTTGCTAATCTTAATACCTTGCCAATTTTTGCAGATGTTAATAACCAACAATATGGAATAGGGTTTAAATATCTACATTATATAAATGAATTTTACCCCAAGAAGGGCTATCATATTACTGCCAGTATTGCATTTGGAAATAGAACGATTATTCGCAATAGTCAAGTGCAACAAAATCTTTATGACAGTATTAATTTACAATCCATTCAATTTAATGCAAATTTAGCTGCAGCCTTATATCTGCCATTAGCAAAGCGGTCTGTC
>JBILIO010000124.1:0-5581 GCA_044349915.1 Sphingobacteriales bacterium
AATTTATCTACCCCATTTTTAAATACAAGTTTAAGTTCAAACGCAAGACTGGCAATGCTTTCGGGCGAAAGGTTTGACAATATTAATTATTGGCAGGATACTTCTAATACCGCAGAACCTAAATTTAAATTAATGACCGACTCCTTATTCAAAATTAATATGCGAGCTGTTTCAGGATTTCCTAGTGGTAGAACCACCGCAGTTATTCAGAAATTATTTAACAGCGACCGAGAGCGATTAGTGGTATCGAATGCCAATGGGAAAGTTTATATTTTTAACCACCTCGATAATTTAATGATGTCTGTTGGACCCGCGGTTGTAGATTCTATTGAATTGATGCAAGGCCAATACACCCTAAGTAATGGAGGCTTTGGCATTACCATGGCAGATATAGATGGAGATAACAAGCCAGAGCTATTGGCAGGCAATCCTCAGGGAGGTTTAGTATTGTTTAAAAATCAAATTACTCCTGATGGTATTAAAACTATATCAAATACTTTAAATCAAATTAGCTGCTATCCAAATCCAACACAGCAAATTTTACATGTTAAAAGCAATAACTATGCGTCCATTATTTCAGTAGAAATTTTTAACATGATGGGGAAAAGTTTGATACAACAAAAAGTAGGTAATCACACCGCTACCATTAATTTAATTGACCTAGCGAATGGCGTGTATACTTTAAAAGTAAATACCGAAAGCGGCATTTTTTATCAAAAAATTAGCAAGCAGTAATTTATTTTTTGAAAGGATTTTGATAAGCAGGATTGTGCGTAAAAGCAGTATCTGTTAATGTTTTTAAGAAGGCAATTACTTGTTGTTTTTCGGTGCTTGTTAAACCCAATCCACCATACTGTTCTAGCCTTTCGGGCGATTTGGTAAAATTAATATCTAAGTTGGCATTTTGCTTAATGCCCGAACTATAAAAATCCATTAGCTCGGCTAAAGTTGCAAAACGACCATCGTGCATATAAGGCCCAGTTAATTCGATATTACGCAAGGTAGGCACCTTAAACTTTCCATCGTCGCTTGATTTTTTAGTTACAAAAGACAAGCCTTTACCTATCATTTCTTGATCAGTAAGCAAACCATTATTCCTGAAAATAGTATCTAAATTATGCGCAAGCAAAGTACCATTGGCTCCATGACAATGAAAACATTGACCTCTTTCGGTAAAGAAAATTCTGAACCCGGCATACTCTTCTGCGGTAAATGCTTGTTCTTGTATTTCGTAAAATTTATCGTAAGTAGATTGGTTCGAAACAATAATTCTTTCGAATTGCGAAATGGCTTTGCCAATCATTTCTGGCGTTACAGTTGCGCTACCAAATGCTTGTTTAAATAGTGGTGCATATCTTTTAGACTGACTTAATTTTGCAGCCACATTTTCGCTGGTTTCGTGCATTTCGAGGGGATTGTTGATGGGCCCTAATGCTTGCTCTTCTAAGCTGTTAGCACGACCATTCCAAAAGAATTTTTGCTGCCAGGCTAAATTAATGATGGCCATGGCGTTTACATCGCCAGTAGCACCTCCCACTCCTACACTATACTTTTTATCTTCAGCAAAAGCATTTGCAATGTTATGACAACTCGAGCAACTTATGGTACTATCTTGAGATAAAATTGGATCATAAAACAACATGCGGCCCAAACTCACGCCAGATTTGGTTAAAGGATTATTAGTTGGGGAAACCATTTTAGGGAAATAAGGCGGCGTTTGAAAATCGTAACTATCGTCTGGAGTAGCAGTATGCTCTACGCATGCCTGCATAATTAGCACAGCCGTTAATAAAAATATTCCAATTATTGCAAACCTTTTCATCATTATTTAAGTGTAAAAACACCTACCCCGTTTTGTTTAAATAACAATTGTTTTTGTTGGTCTTCCATCATATAACCAAAACCATCGTTCAAATTTATTTTATTAATGCCGTTAAACCATTGCTCCATGTTTACTTGCATATCTATGCTTTGGTCGTTTCCATTGACCGTTAAATCTATTGGAAATTCATTGTAAAATTGATTAGGTGTAATGCCTAAGTGAATAGCATAACCTACGGTATCGTTTTTCGTATTTTGAAACACGCCTTCCAACATCATAAAATGATAGCCACCGCCTAAGATAAATGGCCATTCCATCGCATTGTTTTCGGAGTTATTGGGTAAACCAAAAGGAAAAGTATTTCTAGCAGAATCGACACCAAAAATAAAAGACATTTTAGTATACTTCCCGTTTGGAATATTTGCGAAAGTATAATTTTGATAATTAGTATTTTGTTCCATAGGGTTAATTAATTTAACCATATTCACGTCATACTTCGCCCCATTATTTTGGTAAAGTGTTAGCTTAGCTATATAATATTTTAAATTTTTGATGTTAAATTTATTACCTGTAGCGGTAGTGTAAATTAATTGATTGCTTTCTAAAATCTGTAAAGAAGTATCTTGGAAAGTATGCACAAAATTTACTTTTAAAGAACCCGTTGAATCTTGGTTATCCCAGGTACAACCCATCAAACTGAAAAACATTAAAACAAATACTAATTGAAGTTTCATGACTTGGTATTTTTATCAAATTTAAGTTAAAATAAATAGTTTTGAGGTTATTTTAAGCGTATTTATATTGATGTGAATAAAAAACAAAAAAAGCTCCATTTGGTTCATTTAATTATGAATATTTTTAGTTTTTAATACAAAACATGGCTAGGGCAAGATTAAACAGCAGTAATACACCAGAAGAGGAGCTTCCAAAAGCAAAAATCAACAAAGAATCGTTGAAAAGCGTGAAAGTTTTATTAAAATACCTATACCCACATCGCAAGAAGTTTTTGATTGGTATTTTCTTTCTCATTTTATCGAGTGTTGCCTCTTTGGCTTTTCCAAAAGCCATGGGAATGCTCATCGATGGCGCTACCAAAGGCATTGGCAACATCAACGAAATCGCGCTTTTATTGATGAGCGTATTATTAATTCAGGCTACCTTTTCTTTTTTTAGGGTAATCTGGTTTGTCGAAGTATCGGAAAGGTCTTTAGCCGATTTAAGAAAAGACACCTATTTTAAATTGGTTACCCTACCCATGACATTCTTCTCTCAAAGAAGAGTGGGCGAACTCAACTCGAGAATTTCGGCAGATTTAGCGCAAATACAAGATAGTATTACCGGCACCATCGCCGAACTATTAAGACAAATCATCGTATTTATTGGTGGTATTATTGCCCTCAGTTTGGTATCGGGCAAATTAACTTTAATGATGCTCAGCGTTTTTCCAGTATTGGTAATTGTTGCGGTTGTATTTGGAAAATTCATTAGAACTTTATCCAGAAAAGCACAAGATAAATTAGCAGAATCTAATGTTGTAGTCGAAGAAACACTTCAAGGCATTGCCAATGTAAAAGCATTTGTCAACGAAAGTTATGAAACCAATCGATACGCTAATTCGGTAGACCAAGTGGTATTACTCGCTTTAAAAGGAGCAAAATACAGAGGCGCTTTTGCATCTTTTATCATTTTTTGTTTATTTGGATCTATAGTAGCTGTTGTTTGGTACGGTGCTACCCTAGTGCAAATTGGAGAAATTACCGTTGGCCAACTCACTTCCTTTATTTTGTATTCAACTTTTGTAGGCGCTGCCATGGGCAGTTTTGCCGAGCTCTATGCACAACTTCAAAAAATTGTGGGTGCCAGCGAAAGAGTGGTCGAATTACTGAATGAAGTAAATGAAGATTTACCTTTGGTAAAAGATGCTCATCAAATTGATAAGAAAATAGTAGGTTCACTTAAATTCGAAAAGCTGAGTTTTAATTATCCTTCTAGAAAAGAAATTAAAGTATTAGACGAGATTTCTTTTGAAGCTAAAATAGGCGAAAGGGTTGCCATTGTTGGGCCTAGCGGTGCTGGAAAATCTACCATAGCCTCGATGATACTAAGATTTTACGAACCCGATGCTGGTGTTTTATTATTCGACAATCAGCCAGCTAGCTCTTACTCTTTAACAGATATTCGAAATCAAGTGGCCATTGTTCCGCAAGATGTTTTATTGTTTGGAGGAAGTATCGAAGAAAATATTGCTTACGGAAAAATAAATGCAAGTAAAGCAGAAATTATTTTAGCCGCGCAAAGAGCCAATGCAGATCAATTTATTCAAGGATTTCCAGAAGGCTACCAAACCATTGTAGGCGAACGCGGGGTGAAATTATCGGGTGGTCAAAGACAACGAATAGCCATTGCTAGAGCATTACTAAAAAATCCTGCGATCTTAATTTTAGATGAAGCGACTAGTTCGCTCGATTCCGAATCAGAAAGATTAGTACAGGAAGCTTTAGAAGAGCTCATGAAGGGCAGAACTTCGATTATCATTGCCCATCGATTATCGACCATTAGAGAGGCCGATAGAATAGTTGTAATAGATAACGGGAAGGTAATAGAGAATGGCAGCCACGAGGCGCTCATGCAGTCTGAGGGCGGTTTATATAAATACTTAAGTCAACTTCAAACAGAAAAACAATAAATGAAATTTACCAGTTGGGGTGCCGCAGAACAAGTTACCGGTAGCATGCATTTAATCGAATTGCAAGATGGCTACCGCGTGCTCATAGATTGTGGTTTAGATTACGAAAAAGATAGGTCGAGTGTAGAAAACGAATTGTTTCCATTTGAACCTAGTAGTATCGATTTAGTTATTTTAACACATGCACATATTGATCATTCTGGTAATTTACCTACGCTAGTAAAAAACGGATACAATGGTCAAATCCTTTGCACATCAGCAACTGCAGACCTTTGCCAGATATTATTAACCGACTCGGTGAATGTTTTTTTAGCTAAAAATAAAGACAACAAAAAAAACCGTCGGGGTAAAAATGAATTCAAACACGCTCCACTCTATTTGCATAAACATGTAATGGATACCATGGATCGTTTTTTTTGTGTTCCGTTTCATAAAAAATTTGAAGCTCGCGCAAACTTAAGTATTACCTTAATTCCAGCTGGACATTTACTAGGCGCAGCGGCCATTTTATTAGAAATAAAAGAAGAAGATACCCTTAAAAGAGTAGCGTTTTCGGGAGATATAGGCCGTTACAACTATCCTATTTTAGCTGATCCAGAAACCATTCCTGAGGTAGATTATTTAATTTGTGAATCCACCTATGGCGGCAGATTACATTCAAAAGATAAAACCGTAGAAGAAGTATTAATAGAAAATATAAAACACAGTTGCATTGATACACCAGGTCGCTTAATTATTCCTGCTTTTAGTATTGGCAGAACACAAGCATTGGTTTATAGTATCAATAAAATATTTGCTGCTAAAAAACTTCCTCCAATAAAAGTTTTTGTCGATAGCCCGCTAGGAATGGCAGGAACAGACATCTACCGGAAACACCATCATTTATTGAATGATAGCGCCAAAGAATTTTACCAAAGTAATGGTGATCAATTTACTTTTGATTCTTTAGACTATATAGAAACCTTAAACGAAAGCAAGCAAATATCAGATTATTTCGAACCCTGCATCATTATTTCTTCAGCGGGAATGTTAGAAGGCGGTCGAATTCAAGATCATCTATATTTCAATTTACA
>JBILIO010000013.1:0-20593 GCA_044349915.1 Sphingobacteriales bacterium
AAAAGATGCGGTGGTTTATAATTATTATACAACAGACAGGGGTTTATTAGAAAAATATAATCCTGCAGACGAAGAATTTGTATTGCCTGCAAAATTAGTTTCGCAATTGAAACAAAAAGATTTTGGTATGTATGCTAACGAAAAAGGGGAGTTGCCAATTTCGTTTTTAACAGATAACGATATTACTGGCGGTAACTCTGGAAGTCCTGTAATTAATGGCAATGGCGAGTTAATCGGTGCTGCATATGATGGCAACTGGGAAGCAATGACCGGCGATTTAGTGTTCGATAAAAACTTTAAACGTACCATTGTGGCCGACATTCGTTATATCTTATTTATCGTAGATAAATATGCAGGTGCTACTAATTTAATTAATGAAATGACTTTGGTTAAATAATCCAAACTCAATTTATAAAAAAAGGGATGGTAAATTTTACCATCCCTTTTTTTTATGCTTTAATAAAATTAATATTTAAAAGTGCCGAACTCCGATTCAATGGTTAATTGTTTTGCATCAGCTGTTTCTACACGGCCAATTATTTGCGCAGCTACATTAAATGATTTAGCAATATCGATGATGCTTTGTGCTATAGATTCATCTACATAAATTTCCATTCGGTGACCCATATTAAACACTTGATACATCTCTTGAAATGCAGTGCCAGATTGCTCTTGAATCAATTTAAATAATGGAGGAATCGGAAATAAATTATTTTTGATGATGTGAACATTGTTTACAAAATGTAACACTTTAGTTTGACCACCTCCGCTACAATGCACCATGCCATCTATTTGCGTAGGAAATTGTTCCAATATTTTTTTGATGATGGGAGTATAGGTGCGGGTAGGAGACAATACTAATTTACCTGCTGTAATTTTTCCGTAGTTCTCAATTTCAATTTCATCTGTTAAATTCAATCCACCAGAAAAAACTAAATCATAAGGTACTGCCGGGTCGAATGTTTCGGGGTATTTTTCAGCAATTGATTTATTAAATACATCGTGTCGTGCCGAGGTTAAGCCATTGCTGCCCATGCCACCATTGTATTCGTTTTCGTAAGTCGCTTGTCCAAATGAGGCTAAACCAACTATTACATTTCCTGCTTTGATTCTGTGATTCGAAATAACTTGCGCCTTAGGCATTCTGCAGGTCACAGTCGAATCTACTATAATGGTACGAACTAAGTCTCCCACATCGGCTGTTTCGCCGCCTGTAGAGTAAATTTCCATCCCATGCGATCTTAATTCTGCTAAGACCGATTCGGTGCCATTGATAATAGCAGCAATCACTTCGCCAGGTATTAAATTTTTATTTCTGCCAATGGTAGAAGAAAGTAAAATATTATCGACCGCACCCACACATAGTAAATCGTCTGTGTTCATGATAATGGCATCTTGTGCAATGCCACGCCAAACACTAATATCACCAGTTTCTTTCCAATAAGCATAGGCTAAAGAAGATTTGGTACCTGCACCATCGGCATGCATAATATTACAATAGTCGGGGTCTTTGCCTAAAATATCGGGAATGATTTTGCAAAAAGCTTGAGGAAATATCCCTTTATCAATATTACTAATTGCTAAATGGACATCTTCTTTGGAAGCACTTACACCGCGAAGGTTATATCTTTGGTCGCTCATAAAATAACAAAGGACAAATATAATTATTTGTCCTTTGATTATCGTGTTTAAATGTTGATTAAGGTTTCTTTCTTACTGGTACTGCAGTAGCTGGTGCTTTTGCAGGAGTAACAACGGGTGCAACTACAGGCGCAACTACTGGAGTTACGGTAGCTGGAGCAGTTGTTGCTGGAGCTACAGCAGCTTTTGCTGGGCTTGAAACATTAGGTGCTATTGCTTTTGGCGTAGCAGCTTTTGGTGCTACTTTTTTACCTGCGTCTGGTAATTTTACTGCCTCTTTTGGAACATAATCTTCAGAAATAATAGAGAAA
Source organism: Sphingobacteriales bacterium (assembly GCA_044349915.1). Lineage (GTDB taxonomy): Bacteria > Bacteroidota > Bacteroidia > Sphingobacteriales > Sphingobacteriaceae > CAIKLP01. The sequence continues at coordinate 1,953 of JBILIO010000013.1, forward strand.
GTAGTACGACGGTTTAAGGCATGCAATTCCTCAGGACAAGTTACACCATCTGCACATTCATTTAATAATTTTGATTCTCCGTAACCTCTAGGTCTTAATCTTTCTGATTCAATTCCTTTAGATACTAAATAATTAACTACCGATTGCGCTCTGCGAAGAGATAACTGATTGTTATAAGTTGAATCTGCTCTCGAGTCAGTATGTGAAGCAATTTCGATTACAAAAGTTGGGTTGTCAGATAAAGTTTTTGTAATGGTATCTAATCTTTCAATAGATTCTGGCTTTAAATCTGCACTCGCTAAATCGTATAAAATTCCTTTGATGATAATTTCTTTTAATGGAATAGGATTCAATCTAAAGTTCAATTCGAAATCTTTAGATTCTTTATAACCATAAGTTGATGTTTCTGCCACATCACCAAAGAAGCGATATTTCGAAGCACTTAATTGATAATTAACATCTTTTTTAAGGGCAAATTTATATTTACCTGCAGGGTCTGTAATAAGCATCTGTGTGGAACCATCGCTACCAATAATATTGATTTTAACACCAGCAAAAGATTTGCCAGAAGCATTATTGATGGCTTTTCCAGAAACATTAAATACCAAAGGAATGGCAATTACAGAATAAATATCGTCTTCGCCTTTACCGCCAAAACGGTTAGAGCTGATATAGCCGGTTTCTTTATTTTCATCTAAAATAAATCCAAAGTCATCACCTGTAGAATTGATTGGAGATTTTAAATTAGTAGCATCGGTCCAGTCGCCTTCTTCAAAATCACAAAATAAAACATCGAATCCGCCAATACCTTTGTGACCATTAGAAGCAAAATAAAGGGTGCCAGATGGGTGAATAAAAGGAAACTCTTCGTCGCCCTCGGTATTGATTTTTGGTCCTGCATTTACTGGATTTCCCCAAGTGGTTCCTTGTCTTTCTGAATACCAAATATCTTTACCACCTAAACCACCTTTTAAAACAGAGGTGAAATAAATTCTAGTTCCATCTGCATTGATGCTTGGATGCGCCATTAACACAGAATCTGGATTGGGTATTTCTACTAACTTAGGTTCTGTCCAAGTATTTCCTTCATTTTGAGTTTGTAAAATAGAACAGCCAATTTCTTTGCCTTTATTTCCATTACATTGTGTATAATATAGAATACGATTGTTATTGTCGAAACTGGTTACTCCTTCATTGAAATCAGAATTGATGGCTTTGTTTAAAGGGTCAACCCTAGACCAACGGTTTTTTCCGGTAGTCGCTGAAGCAAATATATTTTCATAGTTTTTTCCAGTTCTTTCGTAATAGTTTTTCCCTTTTACTTTTCCTCTATTAGAAGTAAAAATAATGCCTTTTCCATAAAAGCTAGGTGCATATTCTACATCTTTTGTATTAAGAGCACCTTCGTTAAAAACATCAAACCAAGTTGCTTTTTCTTTCCATTTTAAAGCTAAGTTGCAATTTTCTATGCCTAGCAAAGCCAATGAATCTCCGGGTTTTTGCGATAAATATTCTTTATAAGTTGCAATAGCATCTTTCAGTCTATCTTGAAATTTATAAGCATTCGCTAAATTCAAATAAACTTCCTTGCCCTCGTAACCAGCAGCTACTGCTTTTTCGTACCAAATCGAAGATTGTTTAGTATTATTAATTTGACGATAAGATTCTGCAACCTTATAAATTAATTCTGCTTTAGTTTTTTTATTCCTGATGGTTGGAATTGCTTTTTTATACAAATCGGCAGCAATAAAATATTTTTCTGCGTTGTACGCTTTTTCTGCTGCAATAACACTAGGTTTTTGTGCACCACAAGAAGATAAAACAATAATTGATCCGGTCAAAAAGGTTAAACAAATGTTCTGAATTAATTTCATTTCGTATTGAATTTTATTTTTTAATTAAACCTTTTAAAAAAGGCTCATAGGGTCTAATTACCAAATATAAATTATTTTCAATATAAACCTAAATGCTAAATCGCTTTATATACAAAAAAACCCATCAATTGGATTGATGGGTTTTAGTTTTGTGGGGCTAATTACTTGATAAACAAGAGTTCTCTGAATTTTGGTAATGGCCAAAATCCATCTCCAATGATCAATTCTAATTTATCCACATGGTAACGAATTGGCTCAAAATAGCTTTTTACCTTTTCATCGTATGCAATGGCTATTTTACGGGCATCTGTAATCACATTTGCTTTTTTACGATCTTCGATCATACTATCAACAGATGTTTTAACGGCTAATAAATGTTCAGATATTTGTTTAATTAAAGACATTTGGCCTTCAAAAGTATTTTTAGGCATTCCTAAATCTTTCAAGCCTTTTACATTTTCAATTAAGGTGTTTTGATAAGCTACTGCAGCTGGAATAATTGTACTGGTTACTAATTCACCCACAATACGCGACTCAATTTGCATTTTCTTCATGTAGTTTTCTAACATGATATCGTGTCTTGCATGCAATTCGCGCTCATTGAAAACACCATTTTGAGCAAAAAGATCGGATGTTTTCTTAGAAATGTAAGCATCAAGCGCCTTTGGAGTTGTTTTAATATTAGATAAACCTCTATTCAGCGCTTCTTTTTCCCAATCTGCACTGTATCCATTACCTTCAAAACGAATGCTTTTTGATTCTTTGATGTATTTTTTAATAACGGTAATTAAAGCGATATCTTTTTTCTCTCCTTTTTCAATTAAGGCATCTACTTCTTTTTTGAATGCAGATAATTGAGCTGCAACAATAGTATTTAAAACGGTCATGGCTGCAGATGAATTGGCCGAAGATCCAACCGCTCTGAATTCAAATTTATTACCAGTAAAAGCAAACGGCGAAGTTCTATTTCTGTCTGTATTGTCTAATAAAATTTGTGGAATTTTTGGAATTCCTAACCACATGGCATTATTCGTATCTGCCTTTTTATTGATTTTTGAAGTTTCAATTTCGTTTAAAACTTCGTCTAATTGAGAGCCTAAGAAAACCGATATAATAGCTGGTGGCGCTTCGTTTGCACCTAAACGATGATCGTTATTAATAGAAGCAATACTCGCTCTTAATAAATCGGCATGTTCATGAACAGCTTTAATGGTATTCACAAAAAAGGTTAAGAACATCAAATTATTTTTCGGTGTTTTACTAGGTGCTAATAAATTTTTACCTGTGTTGGTAATTAAAGACCAGTTGTTGTGTTTACCCGAACCGTTTACACCTGCATATGGTTTTTCGTGAAGTAATACTTTGAAACCATGTTTACGCGCAATTTTATCCATTAAATCCATCAATAACTGATTGTGATCTATGGCTAAATTAATTTCTTCGTAAATAGGAGCACACTCAAATTGATTAGGAGCCACTTCATTATGACGCGTTTTTAATGGAATCCCTAATTTAATGGCTTCGGTTTCAAAGTCAATCATGTAAGTTAATACACGCTCCGGAATAGAACCAAAATAATGATCTTCTAATTGCTGGCCTTTGGCAGACATATGTCCAAACAAGGTTCTGCCGGTCATCATTAAATCGGGTCTGGCATTGTATAATGCTAAATCAACTAAGAAATATTCTTGTTCAATTCCTAATGAAGCAGAAATTTTTGTGATGTTTTTGTCGAAATATTGGCAAACTTCAACTCCTGCTTTATCTAAGGCATGTAATGCTTTTAATAAAGGAGCCTTGTAATCTAGCGCTTCGCCAGTATAGGAAACAAAAACGGTTGGAATACAAAGGGTATTTCCAGAAATTGATTCCATAATAAATGCTGGAGAAGAAGGATCCCAAGCAGTATAGCCCCTTGCCTCAAATGTATTTCTGATACCTCCATTTGGAAACGAAGAGGCGTCTGGTTCTTGTTGCACTAAGGCATCGCCAGAAAATTTCTCTATAGAACGGCCATCTGAACTAGGTTCAAAGAAAGAATCGTGTTTTTCTGCGGTACTACCAGTTAAAGGTTGAAACCAATGGGTATAGTGTGTTGCGCCTTTTTCCATTGCCCAAATTTTCATGGCTGTTGCAATATTTTCTGCAGTTACTCTGTCAATTGCAGTTCCGTTTTCAATGTTTTCTATAATCGTTTGAAAAGATTCTTTCGATAAATAGTTTTTCATTTTTACTTTGTCGAATACATTGACTGCATAAAAATCTGAAATTTTGGTAGAAGGTGGGTTAACCGCCACTGCAGTTCTGTTTAAAACTGTTTCGAGTGCTTTGAATCTTGATTGAGGCATAATTTTAGGCTTTTTTAGATTTTACCTCACAAAAATACACAAATCGACTAAATTTTTAAGTGTTTTTCTTAAAATGTGGTAATTTTTTGGTAATTGTGGATAAAATTTTAGGTGTTTTGATAAAAAAGGCAAAAAAAAGCCAAAATGGCAATTAATTATTTTTATTAATTTCGAACAAAATGTTCCAATTCTTTAAAAATAAAATTCAGGCTAATAAAGAGGCAATGCTATTGTATGTCGGAAATTCCTTCATCACACTGTCCTCGTTTTTAATAATTGCCTTGCTTTCACATTTTTTGCCAATCGAAACTTATGGTATTTATAGATTTATTATTACCATTAGTACCCTTGCCATTACCTTAGGAAGTTTAGGCTTTGCCAATGCTTTGTATTATTATTTATCTTCTGCTAATTTCTCTCAATACCAATCAAAAATCAATTCAAATAGGTTAGGCTTAATCATCATGAGTATGATTACGCTCTTTTTGATGAAGTTGATTTCGTTTTTTTTCTTCGAAAAATTGGCCGATTTTCAATTAGCACAATACCAATGGGTGATAGCAGGAATAGTATGTATAGGCATTTTGCAATCTAATGAACTCCATATTTTTTTAATCAATAAAAAAATAAAAGTTTATTTACTAATAACCTTAAGCGTTATTGTTTTAAGAATTACTTCTTTATTCCTCGCTTATTATCAACATTGGACGCTACTAGATTTATTGAAACTTCATTTGTTGTGGAGTTTTGTTTCCTTATTAATTAATCAGATCTTGATTAATCGTTTCAATCAAATTCGCGAACTTCAAATAAATTGGAAAGAAATTTTTGAACAATTTAAATATGGCTTTCCAATTGGATTAGGCTTGTTCTTTGGTGTTTTATTAATCAATGCTGATCGAATAATACTCAGTGCTTTTTATCCAGATCCAACACAATTTGCCATTTTATCGAATGGGAATTTCGAAGTACCCATTATTACGCAGTTTTATATATCATTTAGCACCATTGCCTTACCTATGTTGATTGAGGCTTATAGGCAAAAAGATTTCCATGAGTTCTTTCAAATTAGGGCAAAATATCAACAAGAAATTATGATGCTATTATTTCCAATTGTATTTGCATTAATCAATTGGTCGGGGCCTGTTATTCGAATTATTTTTGGTCAAAATTACACCGAAAGCGCGGCTTTGTTTGCGGTATTTGCCGGAAGTTTTTTAATCAGATTTACCAGTCATCATGATGTTTTTTTAGCTACCAATCAAACAAAATATATTTCTATTATTCAAGGTGTCGAATTAATTTTTCACCTTATTTTAACTTATGTACTGCTTAGTAATTTTGGAATGATAGGGGCATCTTATGCGTATTTAATTACCAATATTTTTTACTTTATTTTTACTAGTTATTATTCTGCAAAGATAATGGGAGTAAGTATTTGGAAGATACACAATTGGAAACACTTGCCGCCAAATTTACTGATTTGTGGATTTATTTTATTAGTATTTAAATCTATTGATGCAGCTCTTATTTATTCAGATTTACAAGCCATTTTACTTGCCATTTTTTACGTAATTAGTACTTATTTATTTTTAAATTATAGGTATGCTACCATTTTAAAACATGGATAAGCACGATACACATTTTGAGCTAAGGGCTATTGCCCAAGAGCCTTTCGCGAACATCGCTTTAGTAGCACAACAAGGAAATTTAATACCCGCTGCAATTTTACCTTATCATTTTATTGATTTTGAAAAAAGGGTAGAGGCACATAAAGAAGCAGCGCTTTTTTTAGATTTTATCAAACACTTAAGCACCACATTTTCGACTATTGAATTAAAAATGCCCATTCAATTTACCGATGCCAGGCCCTTTACCTGGTTAGGTTTTAAGGTTGTTCAGCATTATACTTATTTAATAGATTTACAAAATGCAAGTTATGTTCAATCAAGTCCATTCCGATTTGAAACACTTTCTTTTAATCTCGAAAATTTAGCACTTTTAAAAGCTTATTTTGTTGAACAAAACATAGCGCTAGCTACGCTCCAAGATATGGTCCAATTGGCATCGCTTCTGCCTTATCAAATTTCGATGCAAGTTTTATATAATCAAAACGAAATTGGTTTTGTACATTTCTATTGTACCAAACAACAAGACCAAACCCTTTATTTATTAGCAGGTTTAAGTCCTTTACATGCAAAAAACAAAGATTTTGCCATACAAAATGTGAATCAATTAATTCAACATGCCAGAACAAATTATTTACAAATTGATTTGGGGATAGGAGATAGCTACGATGAAATGTTGTTTGCCAACAATTGGCAAGTGCAAGGTGTGCCCTATTTTGTAGTTAAAAATAAATAGCCATAATAGACGTTTGGTAAATATGAACAAAGCAATGCATTTTAAAGAGATCAATCCTAATCAATGGGATGCATTACTTATTCAATACGACGAAAGCCTTTGGTATCAACAAGCCCGCAACATTCAGCTAATTGCATCAAGCTATCATAAACAAGCAATTTATTATGCTTGTTACCATCAATCGGTGTTTTGTGCGGCTATGGTATTGTATGTTCATAAAAAGAATGCCGCCTTACCCACTCACTTTTTTTATACGCCTTTTTTTATCAACGCTTCTTTAAAAGACTTTGTGGTCAATCAAGCCTTAAATCAAATGTTGTTAGATTTAAAAACAGAGTTCCATACCATTGAATTAAAATTATCGCCCAAGTTTAACGATATCAGGGCATTTACATGGTCGGGTTTTACACATCAATTGTATTATACGCTAAATAAGGGGCTTTTATTGGATGAAAAAAAACCTTCAGAAAATATTCGCAGACAAATCAATAAAATTGCGCAAAACGAAGCCATTCAAGTTAAAGTTGAAACAACAAATTTAGCATCCATTATTGCTACACATTTAAAAATGATGCTGCAAAATGGAATGGGTAAAGCAGAAATGCAGCAAGTGCAGCATTGGGTCAACACATTCCACCATCAACAACAATTGGTTGTATTTGGACTTTATGAATCGACCAATTTAAAAGGATCTGCTTTATTAACATTTGACCAGCAACAAGCTTATTTAATTTCCATTACGGGTGGAGTGCCCGAAACACAAGGGCAAACCGCATTATATTTTGCCATTTTTGATCATTTTAGCAAAATGGGTATAACTAAAGTTGACCTTTTAGGTGCTAATATTCAAGGTGTTGCAGAGTATAAATCTAAATTAGGTAGCCAATTAGCCCCTTATTTTATCTTGTCTTATCGAAAACATTTATTGTTTTATCAATTAAAATTAATGTTAAAAAAACGCTTGAAAAGGCAATGATTTGATAATTATCAACAGTACTGTTTCAAGCCTATAAATTTCTTATTTTTGCATCATCTCAAATAAAAAATCAATTGGAACAGACGCAATTAACCACCCTCGAAACAGCTAAAGAACTTGGCTTACTTCCCGAAGAATATCAAAAGATAAATGAAATATTAGGAAGGGTTCCTAATTTTACAGAATTAAGTATTTTTTCTGTAATGTGGAGCGAGCATTGCTCTTATAAAAATTCTATTGTTTGGTTAAAAACTTTACCCAAAGATGGTCCGAGAATGTTGGCTAAAGCAGGCGAAGAAAATGCCGGTTTAGTTGATATCGGAGATGGCATTGCATGTTGTTTTAAAATTGAATCACATAACCATCCCTCTGCCTTAGAACCTTATCAGGGAGCGGCTACTGGAGTAGGTGGAATCAATAGAGATATTTTTACGATGGGTGCAAGACCCATTGCACAATTAAATTCTTTGCGTTTTGGCGATTTATCGCTAGACCGTACCAAGTGGTTAATTAAAGGCGTGGTAAAAGGTATTGGAGATTACGGCAATGCATTTGGTATTCCAACAGTTGGAGGAGAGGTTTTCTTCGACGAATGTTACAATATCAATCCATTGGTAAATGCCATGTCTGCGGGTATTGTAAATGTTGGCGAAACAGTTTCAGCTACATCTTATGGTGTTGGAAATCCTGTTTATATTGTAGGTTCTGCAACAGGTAAAGACGGTATACATGGTGCTGCTTTTGCTTCAAAAGATATTACAGAAGATTCTGTAAACGATTTACCAGCGGTTCAGGTGGGTGATCCATTTCAAGAAAAATTATTATTAGAGGCTACACTCGAAGTGATTAAAACAGGTGCAGTTGTTGGCATGCAAGACATGGGAGCGGCAGGTATTATTTGTTCTAACTCCGAAATGTCTGCTAAAGGCGAACACGGAATGGTCATCTATTTAGATAAAGTTCCTACGCGTCAAGAAAACATGAAGCCATACGAAATTCTATTATCAGAATCTCAAGAGCGCATGTTAATTGTAGTAACCAAAGGCAGAGAAAAAGAAGTGGAAGCGGTATTTGATAAATGGGATTTAAATTGCGCCATTATTGGAGAAGTAACAGACACCAAGCGTTTACATTATTATATGAATAATGAATTGGTTGCCGATGTTCCTGCAGATGATTTAGTATTAGGTGGAGGTGCGCCAGTTTATAATAGAGAATATAAAGAACCAGCTTATTTTCAAGAAAATAAAAAATTCAATATTGATCAAGTAGCAGAGCCTACAGACCTTGTAGCGGTTTCAGAATTTTTAATTAAACACCCAAATATTGCATCTAAAAGATGGGTAATTGGTCAATACGATTCTATGGTTGGCGTGGCAAATATGTCTACTAATCAACCTGCAGATGCCGCAATTGTTAATATTAAAGGCACAGATAAAGCCATAGCTTTAACGGTAGATTGTAATGCAAGATATGTACATGCAGATCCAGAAATTGGATGTGCTATTGCAGTAGCAGAAGCCGCTAGAAATATTACTTGTGCTGGTGCGGAGCCAGTTGCCATAACCAATTGTTTGAATTTTGGTAATCCTTATATTCCCGAAGTATATTGGCAATTTGTTTCTGCAATTAAAGGAATGAGTTCGGCTTGTACAAAATTTGAAACACCGGTAACAGGCGGAAATGTTAGTTTTTACAATCAATCATCAGACGAAGGTCCGGTATTTCCAACGCCAACCATTGGCATGTTAGGCATACTTGATACTAAATCTAGCATGATGACTTTAGATTTTAAAAATGTAGGAGACGCTATTTATTTAATTGGCGAATCCAAAAATGATATTGCTTGTTCGGAGTATTTATATTCTTATCATAAAATAAAATCATCACCTGCACCATTCTTCGATTTAGACAAAGAATACGATACCCATCAATTCATTAAACAGCTCATTGAATCGCATGCGATTGTTTCTGCTCATGATGTTGCTGATGGAGGATTATTTATTACGCTAATGGAATCTGCTATGTCAAGAAATTTAGGTTTCGAAATTGAATCTGAAGAAGACATTAGAAAAGATGCTTTCTTATTTGGAGAGGCGCAAGGTAGAATTGTAGTGAGTGTTCCAGAAGCTAAACAAGCCGAATTTATTGAGATTGCGGCTACATCTGCCATCGAATATACTTTATTAGGAACGGTTACCGCTGGTGATATTTTAATCGATGAGCAAAGTTTTGGTCATGTATCGAAATACAAATCAAGCTTCGAAACTTCTTTAGAAAAAACGATTGAGTCGAACTAAAAATAACCATTTATTTCAATTCAAATTATTTAGCATAGCGCAAAACCAATGTGCCATGAAAGTGGGAACAGATGCGGTTTTGCTGGCTACATTACCAAAGTTTACCAATGTAAATTCGGTGCTAGATATTGGCACCGGAACCGGTGTGTTGAGTTTAATGTTAGCGCAACAATTTCCCGATGCTAAAATCACAGCCATAGAATTAGATGCTGCTGCTGCAAGTCAAGCTGCAGACAATTTTGCTCATTCAACATGGGCCGCAAACATGCAAGTTATTCAGGCCGATTTCGAAGCATTTAGCAGCGCAAACACTTACGATTTAATCATCAGTAATCCTCCCTTTTTTACGGCTTCTTTACCTTCCGAAGACATCGCCAAAAATCGTGCAAGACATGCACCTGCAAACCTATTGGCGACTTGGATTAAAAAATCAAGCCAGCTATTAAATGAAAATGGCAAAATTGCTATTATTCTTCCCGAATCTGAGGCAGAAATCAATCATTTAGCTACATTGCACCAGCTTTTTATTGACAAAATCATTCATATTCACTCTTTCGAAAACACCGCGGTTATCCGTAAAATCTTTGTTTTGCAGAAACGCAACACAACAACCCAAAATAGCCATTTTCATATCTATAAAGCTCAAAATACCTACGCTGAGGCCTATATTGAACATTTAAAACCCTACTTAACTATCTTTTAATGAGCGTTTAAAAAAAAATATTTTCGTTTTTTCGATTTTTTTTTAATTATCTTAGAATATTCAACTAATTATTTTTTTATGAGTTTAGGTACAGTAAAATTCTTTAATGAGTCTAAAGGTTATGGATTTATTAAAGACAACGAATCAGGAAAAGAAATTTTCGTGCACGTTTCAGGTCTCATCGACAAAATCGACAAAGAAGATCAAGTCGAGTATGAAGAAGAGGATGGTAAAAAAGGATTAAACGCTATCAATGTAAAAAAGGTATAGTTTATTATTACCAAAAAAGAAGTCTTCTCTTGAAAAAGAGGAGACTTTTTTGTTTATTTTTATTGCTTGAAAAGGATTGGTTTATTATCGGATACCCATAGTTATTTCCCAGAAGAAGTATACCAATACTTTAAAGAAGTAGACGAAATATGGCATGCAGGAGATTTTGGAGATTTGCATGTTTCCGATAAGCTTAGCGAATTCAAACCATTAAGGGGAGTCTACGGAAATATCGATGGCCAAAACATTCGCATCGTTCATCCATTTGTTCAGTTATTTGATTGCGAAGGCATCAAAGTAATGATGACACATATCGGCGGTTACCCAGGCAAATATGCCCCAAACGTGAAAGCATTTTTAGCAAAAGAAAACGTTCAGCTATTTATTTCAGGACATTCACATATTTTAAAAGTTATTCAAGATAAAAAATTAAATTTGTTACATATGAATCCCGGTGCGGCAGGCAAGCAAGGCTTACATATTATGCGAACATTGATCCGATTTGCTATTCACGAAGGAAAAATTTCGGAAGTAGAAGTAATAGAAATCGGTAAAAAAACGAACCTATAAAAACAAAATATACCTATGTCACAAATGATCACACTTGGTCAATTCATCATCGAAAAGCAAACGGATTTTCCATTTGCTAAAGGTGGATTTTCTAGATTAATTAGAGATTTAGCCATCGCAGCTAAAATTGTAAACAGAGAAGTAAATAAAGCCGGATTGGTGAATATACTTGGCGAAACCGGCGATACCAATATTCAAGGAGAGCAAGTAAAAAAACTAGATGTATTTGCAAACGAACAATTTATAGCTGCTTTAAAAGCAGGTGGAGAATGTTGTTTAATTGTGTCCGAAGAAAACGACCATGTAATTCCAATTAATAATTCCGAAATTTCTAAGGATGCAAAATATGTGGTGTGTATCGATCCACTAGATGGTTCTTCTAATATCGATGTCAATGTTTCTGTAGGAACTATTTTTGCAATTTATCGCAGAATCCACGAAAGTGGCGTTTCTACTGAAGATGAGGCCTTACAAAGTGGTAGAGAAATGGTAGCTGCTGGATATATAATTTATGGCTCTTCAACCATGTTTGTTTATTCTACTGGTAAAGGCGTAAACGGATTTACACTCGACCCAAGTATTGGAGAGTTTTGTTTATCACATCCTGAAATGCGCATTCCTGAAACAGGTAAATTATATTCTATCAACGAAGGAAATTATATTCATTTTCCAGATGGCGTAAAAAAATATTTAAAATATTGTCAAGAAATTGACGATGCCACCAACAGACCTTATTCTTCTAGATATATTGGATCGATGGTTGCCGATTTTCACCGAAATTTATTGAAAGGTGGTGTCTTTATATACCCCTCAACTTACGGTGCCGAAAATGGTAAATTAAGATTGATTTATGAGTGTAATCCAATGGCTTATTTAATTGAACAAGCAGGAGGGAAAGCAAGCGATGGTTTAAATAGAATATTAGATTTACCAGTTACTTCCTTACATCAACGTTCACCAATATTTATTGGCTCTAAAGCCATGGTTGAACAAGCAGAAGGTTTTATGGCAGAATTTTCGCCAGTAACACCTATTGTTTAAACCAAACTAGACTCATATCCGCTATCTGCGGGTAAATCTTTTTGTTCGGCAGCTGCGACCGCTAACTGGTCGCAGCGTTCGTTTTCTGGATGTCCAGCATGCCCTTTTATCCAATGAAATTTAACTTGATGTTTGTCGTAAATTTTCAAAAAGCGTAACCACAAATCTTTATTTTTCTTGTCTTTAAAATCTTTCTTCACCCAATTAAATACCCAGCTTTTTTCGATTGCTTCTACTACATATTTAGAATCCGAATAGACATGTATAATGGCATTGTCTTTTTTTATTTCTTCTAATCCAATAATTACGGCTAATAATTCCATGCGATTATTGGTGGTCAGTCTAAAACCTCCAGCCATTTCTTTATAATGTTGCCCCGATTTTAATACTACGCCATAACCACCATTTCCGGGGTTTCCTTTGGCAGCACCATCGGTATAAATATAAATGCTCATGTTATGGCCTTGGTTTTATTGGGTAAAAGTAACGATAAAATGGAATGGCATAGGCACACCATACGGTAAATGTAATGAGTGCAACTACTCTGCTTAATTCAAATGGGATTTGGGTTTTAATGTATTTTTGTTCGCCCCAGCCCCATAATAAATTAAGGCTATGCAATATAGATACAATCAGCAAGTATTTAAATTCTTTAAAATTAAAGCTGCATAAATAAGCACTGAAAATAAAAAAAGGAAATAAATATCGTTCATGCATTTCTGGCAAAAACATAAAATAAGAAAAGCAAAAGAATGCAAAAATGCGAAATATTTGTTCTGGAGATTTATGCTTTGCTAATAGGCTTAATAACCAAGTATAGATAATTGTAAACAAACCATAAGCCAGCCATTTTCTACTGATCAATCCAAATATCAAAATTTGATTCGCAGGAAACATTAATTTTAATTTCAATTGAAAATTGGCCCATAACGCCCAATAAATATTAAAGGCATTAACCGATATAAAATTATATCGACCTGCTGCTGTAAGGTGTGGATTAATTGAATCCATTGGGTTTGGAGCCCATAGTATAAATGGTAAATTAGGAAGCAGGAATACAATGGCAAATAATAAAAGTGCTTTAAATTTATCGAGCCATTTGCTTTCCGCAACAATTAAAAGCAATCCAAATAATGGTAAAAATAATAGTGTTTGAGATTTTAAACTCAGCGAAAGGCCTAAATAAAATGCCGACCAATATATTTTTTTGTCGATCAATGCATATAAACTACAAAAAATAAGGATGGCATAAATGATATCAATTTGTCCCCAACCATAAGCATTTAATAGCGTTACAGGAGAAATTAGCATCAATAGTAAAAATATTTTTTGCTTGCTTATTTTGTAAAACTGGTATAAGAATACAAGCTCCACTATTAAATTAAAACACTTTAAAAAGGTATCAAAAAAGTGGGTATGAATAGGCCATAGAAAGAAATTAAATAAGTGACCAATGGCACCAACTACATATAAATAAAGAGGAGGGTAATCACATTCGAATCGATCAACTTGAATCGAATAAATATTTTGAAAGCCAAATTGAACGATGCGATCTGCCCAATTTTCAAAAAAATCGAAGTCGCTATTGTGCCCATCGGTTAAAAATAACAGCAATCTTGCTAAAAGGGATAGTATAATAAGTATTTTCCAACGTTTTTGATCTGCAAAAATGCTTTCTGCATACTCCTTAAACTTGGTGTTTAAAATTTCAAACATCCTCAAAAATATCAATTCATTTGTAACAGAACAGATTTTTTCATTAATTATTGCGAAAATAGGCAGAGAATGCTACATTTGTGCTCCAATTAGCAATAATTAGAAATGGTGGTTGTAGCTCAGTTGGTTAGAGCATCGGTTTGTGGTACCGAGGGTCGTGGGTTCGAGCCCCATCATCCACCCAAAAAAAGCTTTCTGAATATTCAGGAAGCTTTTTTTATTTCTTATCTTTGTATAATAAATATGAAAAAGGGGATTACATTTTTAGTTTTAATAATGTATTTAATGGCAATGTTAAAGGCAGTAACCCCATTTGTCGCCTATACACTTAACAAAGCTTTCATTATTAAAGAGTATTGTATTAACAAGGCTAAGCCTGAGTTAAAGTGTGATGGAAAATGTTACTTAAAAAAACAAATCGATAAGGAAAACGCTTCCCCAATTAGTAGTCTCCCAATTAAAGATGAATTAAATATTTCAGCGCATATAAAAGCTATTTTAAACTTAAATCCACTTATTTCATTTACTTATTTAGCTTTTAATTATAACACAGAATTATATCATTCCATAATTTTACAAAAATCAACACCTCCTCCCAAACACCTGTTTTTAGTATAAAAATTGCATATCAATTTCTTATTTTAAACAGATCAAATGAAAAGAATATATTTTCTTTTCCTGATGATTATAAGCTATTCTTCTCTAAAAGCGGGTTGTGATATGTGTAATATGTATGTAGGATTAAACCCTAACTACAATAAAAACACAATTGGCCTGAGGTATAGGTACAGTTCTTATTCCGATTTAGGAATGATACATACCAATGCAAGTGGAAACTACAATTCCAATAACAGTGGAAAGTTAAATTATAGATCATACAGGACAACAGAACTTTGGGCAATGTATTATCCAACCCCCAAAGTTCAATTATTATTTGCAATTCCTTATATGGATAACCGTTTGGTTATTGAAGATAATCTAAAACAACAGGTTTTAGGTCTAGGGGATTTAACATTGGTAGGTAGATATCAAATTTTAAACAGAAATATTGATTCTAGCCATAATAAACAGCGCCTTTTTATAGGTTTTGGAATAAAAGCACCAACAGGTCAATACCAAGATTTAGATTATGGCGGTATGTTAGATCCGCATATTCAACCTGGCACAGGAAGTTTTGATTATTTGTTGTCGTTAGGATATTTTCTGAAGTCACCTTCTGACTTTGGATTTAATATTGACGTCAATTATAGAATTACCAATACGAATCCAAACGAATATCGTTTTGCAAATAGATTAAATTCAAATATGCATTTGTTTTATCAATACCATTTCAATGATCATGTAATTATGCCAAGTATTGGATCTGTGATAGAAATTGCATCATTAGATATTAATCAAAAAATCAAACAACTGGCAAGTAACGGTACAATAATTAATAGTGTTTTGGAGTTAGATTATTTCTATCGTCAATATGCCTTAATTATGAGTGTACAATCGCCTATTTATTCACATTTTAACGATTCCAATGCCAAACATCAAGGTAGGTTTATGGTAGGAATCAACTACTCATTTTAAAAACAATTATGAAAAAATCAATTATGAAAAAATCAATTTTAGCATTTGCCATCTCAGCAATATTTTTAACGGCTTGTAAAAAAGAAGAAGTTACACCAACACCAACAGGTTCTGGACCAGTATCTATTTATTTCGAACATTTATTCGGATCTTCAACCTTTAATTTAGGGCAAAATTATATAACAGGAAATAACGATACCATGAATTTCTCTTTGTTTAATTACTTTGTTAGTAATTTTGAACTAGTTAAAGCAGATGGTAGTGTATATACTTATCCTGTCGATAGTAGTTATTTCTTAGTAAAAGAATCTATTGATTCTAGCAGAACCATCACCTTAAAAAACGTACCTGCAGGTGAATATGTTGGCGTACGTTTAATTATTGGTGTGGACAGTTTAAGAAATACCATGCCATTAACAAGCAGAACAGGTATTTTAGATCCTTCAACAGGAGCGGCAGGAATGTATTGGTCTTGGAACACAGGTTACATTTTCCTAAAATCGGAAGGTACTTGTTCTTCTTCGCCTTCAATGATGGGAATGTCAAAAATGTTTCAACACCACGTTGGACTTTATGGTGGAAAGAATTCTCCAACAATCAATAATGTTAAAAAGATTAATTTAACATTCCCTGGAACTTATAAAGCCATTGTAGGTAGCGGATTAGCACCTGAAATTCACACAAAAGTTGATATATCTAAAATGTATAATAACGTGGATTTTTCAAAGTATTCTATGGTGATGGTTCATCCATATTCTGCAACATTAGCAAATAATTATGCTACTATGTTTGAAGTGGAACACGTTCATAACGATTAATTTTATTAAACATAACTTAAAACCAATTCCGAAATTTATTTTTCGGAATTGGTTTTTATAAATTCCTCCCATTTCATTTTCAAATGAAAGTTTTTTCCAAAATAAGTTAAAATAGGGCTCAAGTCTTTGGGCGTTAAATATCCTGGAACTACTGTTAACAGCGCAAATTTCTCATCTAAAAAAACAGTAGAGGGATAAGACATTTGTCCGTTCAATAAAGCAAGCGCTAATTCGTTGGCTTTATATTGTGGTTGATAAGTAAACATTTTATTGTCAAAAAATATACTGTCTTTGGTTTCTGCATTCAATTTTATGAAATAAAAATCTTCATTTAATTGCTTGATAATTGCTTGATTTAGATAGGTGTTTTTGTCCATTTTTTTACACCACGAACACCAATCGGTATACACATCGACAATTAACTTTTTAGGAGATTTTTCCTGAATCTGACGAATTTCTGTCATCGAATAATGTTTTAAACTGGCAATTTCGCCTTGCGCATATGCCATACTTAGTGTAGAAAGTACAATAATGATAGCAAGAAGGCCGTTTTTTGCTTTAAAGGGCATATAGTTCATTTTTTTTAGAAAAAGTTGATACAATTACTATATTTGAAATGCACGCAAGTGCATGTTTTTCATAGGTAGATGTAGGGTCGAATAGAGCAATCTTTTCGGCCCTTTTTTATTTTTCTACGCTGTATCCAAATATATTTTTAAATTTAAATCAAATCGGGGAGATTATTGTTAGATAGCTATGAGTAAAAGAAAAATAATTATAGGAGTGACTGGTGCCAGCGGAGCCATTTATGCAAAAGTATTGATGGACAAGCTTGCTGCTCTGAAAAATCAGTTTGAGAAAATTGCCATTGTCTTTTCTGATAACGCTAAAGATGTATGGAAAGTGGAGCTTGGCGAGGAGTTTGCTCAAGATGCGTCTTTCGATTTTTATGATAAACAAAATTTTTATGCGCCTTTTGCTTCTGGTTCTGCTCAATACGACACCATGATTATTATTCCTTGCAGCATGGGTACGATGGCGCGTATTGCATCGGGTGTTTCAAACGACCTAATGACCCGTGCAGCAGATGTAATTCTTAAGGAGCGCCGCAAATTGATTCTAGTGGCACGAGATACGCCATTGAGTTTAATTCATATTAACAATATGAAAACCATAACTGAAGCGGGTGGTATTATATGTCCAGCAAACCCTTCTTTTTATTCAAATCCTAAATCCTTTGAAGAACTTGCTGCTACTGTGGTAGATCGGGTATTAGACTTAGCCAATATAGATCATTCGGCTTATCGTTGGGGAGAATAATTCTTAAATTATTTACATAAAAAAAAGGGAATCAAAATTGATTCCCTTTTTTTTATTTCTTTGCTTTCAATTGTTTTTCTCTTTCTCTTTGCATGTCTTCTAGTTTTTGTTGAAACTTAGATTTCTTTGCACTTGCAGGTTTCTTTTTATTTTCTTGAATTTGTTTATGCAATTTACTGTCATCAACAAATTTTCTGATTAACCATTGTTGACCAAATGTCATCATGTTGGCTACAAAGTAATAATAGTTTAAGCCAGCTGCAACATTGTTTAATACACCCATAAACACAATAGGCATAAGGTATCCCATCCATTTCATTTGGCCTGTAGCGCCAGAAATTTGATTATTTAAACGCGTGTAAATTAAAGTAGATGCCGTCATGAGGATACACATCAAACTAACGTGGTTACCGTATATGGTAGATATAATTGGAATTTCTCCCCATGAAAAAATAGCATCATAAGTAGATAAATCGCCTACCCATAAAAAGCTTTGTTGTCTTAATTCAATAGATGAAGGGAAGAAAAAGAAGAAGGCAAAAAGTATGGGCATTTGTAACAATAAAGGAACACAGCCACCCAATGGATTTACGCCAGCCTTTTTGTACAACTTCATGTATTCTTGTTGTAATTTAGTTTGATCGTCTTCGCCTACTTTTGCTTTAATCTCATCCATTTCTGGTTTTAAGATTCTCATTTTTGCAGTAGATAAATAAGAACGATAGGTAAGGGGTGATAAAACTAATTTTAAAATAATCGTTAAGAT
>JBILIO010000125.1:0-5505 GCA_044349915.1 Sphingobacteriales bacterium
AGCATTTAAGCTGGGAGAATTATGCAAAAGCCATACTAAATAAATAAAATGATTAAATCAATATTTTTAACTGCATTCGATTTAACCAAAAAAAACGCAATTGTTTTAATAGGGTTTTTTTTAAGTATTGTATTGTTGTCTTTTTTAATGGGACTTTTGGGCGAGTTATTGCGTCAACAAATTATTGCATCGGTGGTGTATAATATTTTTTCATTAATAGTCAATATCACTATTACCATCGCAACAATTAAATTGGCATTTGCAATAATTTCCGATCAAACGCTCAGTTTTGATGCCATAAAGCCTACTAAAATAGAGGCTTTGAAGATTATTAGGTCTAGTTTTTATTTAATTTTATTAATTATTTCTGCCTTGTTTCTAACCCTTGGGGTTTTAGAATTACTTGGTGTAGTTGATCCAAGTTTTGCTGCGTTTTTCGAAGATTTATCAAAAGACCCTAATCATTTATTCAATTATACCTCCATACAATTATCTTATACTTTAGCTATATTATTATTGATCATTTTACCAACCTTAATCATTTATATACGCTTAGGTTTTGTCAATTATTTAATCATTGATAAAGAAATAGAAGTGGGCAATGCATTTATGTTAAGCTATCAATTAACAAAAGGAAAATTAGGCTTTATTGTTTTGTTGTATTTGGCTATCATAGCACTAAATATAATAGGTCTAGCCTTTTTATTAATAGGCGTTTTATTTACAATTCCTATGTCATTTATGGTAATTTCTTTAGCTTATCGTTACTTATTTCCAAAAGAGATGTTAGATGAGAAAAACTTTTTAATTTAAAAAAAGAATTAATGTCTATTAAATCTTTACTATCAAAAATATATGCTCGAAAAATTGTTCGAAAACTAAGGCATAAACAATTGCGTGCCATTGGTATTCAACAGCAAATCTTAGCAGATTTAATTAAAAAAGCTAAGCATACCCAATTTGGTTTAGCACATCAATTTGATCAAATAGCTAGTTACGAAACCTTTAAAAGCCTTGTTCCTGTTAGAGATTACGAAGATTTTCAAGAACCATTTCTTAAAGATTTAATTGCAGGTAAATCCAATGTACTTTGGCCTGGCAAACCTATTTATTTTTGTAAAACATCCGGAACTACCTCTGGCGTAAAATACATTCCAATTACTAAAGATTCGATGCAGCATCATATTAATGCTGCAAAAACAGCCTTGCTTTGTTACATTAACGAAACAGGGAATGCGGATTTCTTAAATGGTAAATTAATTTTTTTGCAAGGTAGTCCATTGCTCTATCAAAAATCGGGCATTGCCACTGGAAGGCTTTCTGGCATTGTGGCTCACCATGTGCCTGCCTATTTACAAGCTAATCGATTACCAAGTTTCGAAACCAATTGTATCGAAGATTGGGAAACAAAATTAGATGCTATTGTGGCAGAAACTATTCATCAAGATATGACACTTATTTCCGGTATTCCACCTTGGGTGCAAATGTATTTTGATAAATTAATACAGCAATCTAATGGACAAGCCATCAAAGATATTTTTAAAAACTTTTCTTTGTTTGTATACGGTGGTGTAAATTTTGAACCCTATCGTGCTAAAATAGAACAAAGTATTGGGAAGAAAATCGACACAATAGAGACTTATCCTGCATCTGAGGGCTTTATTGCTTTTCAAGATACGCAAAACGAAGCAGGTTTATTGTTGAATATTAATGCGGGTATTTTCTTTGAATTTATACCAGTTGAAAATTATTTTGATGATCAACCCAAAAGGTTATCATTGGCCGATGTTGAGCTTGAAAAAAATTATGCTTTAATTTTGACAACCAATGCTGGTTTGTGGGCATATAGTATTGGAGACACCATAAAATTTGTAAGTAAAAGTCCTTATCGCATCAAAGTAACTGGCAGAATCAAACATTTTATTTCTGCATTTGGCGAACATGTAATTGGAGAAGAAGTGGAATACGCATTAATGACAGCAGCGAAAGAAATTAATTTAGCCATTTCCGAATTTACAGTGGCACCTCAGGTAAACCCCATAGATAGCGGGCTTCCTTACCACGAATGGTTTATAGAAACAGCGCAAAATATATCAGATTTACCTGCATTTGCAGCAAGGGTAGATGAACTTTTGCAAACAAAAAATGTATATTACAAAGACTTGATTAATGGGAAAGTATTGCGCACTTTGCAAATAAAAATACTTCCAGCTGGTACTTTCATTAACTATATGAAAAAGGAAGGTAAATTAGGTGGGCAAAACAAAGTACCAAGATTATCAAACGATAGAAAAATTGCGGATCAATTAATTGGATAATGAATTCAGAAAATAAAAAACATATTGCAATTCTTGGATCTACCGGATCTATTGGCACGCAAACTTTAGAAGTGATTGCTGCTAATCTGCATTTATTTAAAGTAGAAGTGTTAACTGCTCATTCCAATGCCGAATTATTGGCAAGTCAAGCCATACAGTTTGATGTAAACGCAGTTGTTATCACCGACGAATCGAAATATACTTGGTTAAAAGAAAAATTAGCCCATACGGATATTAAAGTTTTTGCCGGAGAACAAGCCTTATCAGAAGTAGTCACATTCGAAAAAATCCAAATCGTATTAACTGCATTAGTAGGCTATGCTGGTTTAAAACCAACCATTGCAGCCATTAAGGCAAAAAAGAATATTGCCTTAGCCAATAAAGAAACATTGGTAGTAGCAGGCGATCTAATCACCAAATTAGCGGAAGAATATGATGTCTCCATATTACCAGTAGACTCAGAACATTCTGCCATTTTTCAATGTTTAGCTGGCGAATGGCATAATAAAATAGAAAAGATATATCTTACCGCATCGGGCGGACCTTTTAGAGGAATGGATCGATTGGCTTTAGCAAATAAAACCAAAGCACAAGCGCTCAAACATCCTAATTGGACAATGGGTGCAAAAATCACCATCGACTCTGCATCCCTTATGAATAAAGGATTAGAGGTAATCGAAGCCAAGTGGTTATTTAATTTACAAGCCAATCAAATTGATGTAATTGTGCATCCGCAATCCATTATTCATTCTATTGTACAATTCGAAGATGGATCGATGAAAGCACAAATGGGTTTACCCGATATGAAATTGCCTATTCAATATGCATTAACTTATCCAATGCGAACCATCACCGATTTTCCGCGATTTGATTTTTTAAATTACCCAACCTTGAGTTTTGAAAAAGCCGATACCGAAACTTTTCAAAATTTGGCATTGGCTTTTCAAGCCATGAAACAAGGCGGCAATATGCCTTGTATATTGAATGCAGCAAACGAAGTGGTGGTAGAAGCTTTTCTAAATGATCAAATTGGTTTTTTAGAAATGTCGGATGCCATTACAGATTGTATGCAAAAAATTACATTTATAGACACACCTAATTACGATGATTATGTAGCTACCGATACAGAAAGCCGTATATTTACACGCAATTGGATTTTAAATAAATAATATATTTTTTATGAACGGACTTATCATGGCTGCCCAATTAATCGCTGGCCTTTCCATTTTAGTAGTATTACACGAGTTAGGACATTTTTTAGCAGCCCGTGCATTTGGTATTAAAGTAGAAAAATTTTATTTGTTTTTTGATGCTTGGGGTTTCAAGCTTTTTAGTGTTAAAATCGGAGAGACAGAATACGGTATTGGATGGTTGCCTCTTGGTGGTTATGTTAAAATTGCCGGCATGATAGATGAATCGATGGATGTTGAAGCCATGAAAGCACCTGCAGAGCCCTGGGAGTTTCGATCTAAACCCGCTTGGCAAAGATTCATCGTCATGATTGGTGGCGTTACAGTGAATGTTATATTAGGAATTTTTATTTTTTGGATGTTAACATTTAAATATGGTCAAAGTTATATTCCAAATGAGCAAGCAAAAAATGGTATTGTTGCCTACGAATTAGCTAACGAAATTGGATTACAATCTGGCGATAAAATTACCAGCATCAACCAAAAACCAGTCGTTAAATTTTCGGATATGTGGAGCTCTGAAGTATTAATGGGAAATGCAATAATTGCATTCGAAAGAAACGGACAGCCGCAAGAAATTACGATTCCTACTAATTTTATTGAAAAACTTTCTGACAAAGGACGTTCTAATTTTATAGACGATTTCCCTAGAGTAGAAAGCGTATTGGATAGTTTAGTAGCAGACGGAAGCGCAGCAAAATCGGGCATGTTGGTAGGAGATGTTATTTTAACAGTAAATGATTCTGCCGCACAGTTTATGGATCAATTGAAACCAATTGTGGTCAAAAATGCTGGTAAAGAAATTAATTTAAAAGTATTAAGAGGGGCCGAGCAAATTGCTTTAACCTTAACTGTTAGTAAAGAAGGTACCATTGGATTTTTTCCGAAGAAAAACTTCGACTTAAAAATAATTGAATATGGTTTCTTTGCATCATTACCTATTGGTGCAAGTAAAGCATGGTCAACTTTAACCGATAACGTAAAAGGTTTAGGCAAAGTAGTAAGGGGCGAAGTAGCTGCAAATAAAGCGGTTCAGGGCCCCATAGGAATTGCCGCAATTTATGGAGCCACTTTTAATTGGATTAAATTCTGGACCTTAACAGGTATACTTTCTATGATATTGGCTTTCATGAATATTTTACCAATCCCTGCATTAGATGGAGGACATTGTGTGTTCTTAATCATCGAGTCTATTATTGGTAGACCGCTGAGTGATAAATTTATGGAACGTGCGCAAATGGTTGGTTTTGTAATATTAATTAGCTTAATGGTTTTTGCTTTTGGAAATGATCTTTGGAAATTATTTGCTAAATAAAAATGAATTATTTTGAATTGTATGAAATTCCTGTTTCTTTTTTAGCCGATGAAATACTCATCAAACAAAAGTATTACGCGAATAGTAAAAAATACCATCCAGATTTTTTCATCAATGAATCGGAAGATAAACAAGCAGAGGTGCTGCAATTGTCTACTTTAAACAATGAAGCGTATCGATTATTAACCGATTTCGACAAAAGGGTAGCCTATATTTTAACCTTATCTGGTCAAATTTCGGATGCCGAAAAATTCGTTTTACCTTCAGATTTTTTAATGGAAATGATGGATATCAACGAAAAGATGATGGAGCTATCTGCAAATGATGTGCTTGCCATTACCGAGGTTACAAATGAAATAGCCATACTGGAAAAAAGCTTAAACAGCTATTTGCAAGCAAGTTGCAAGCAATTTGATGCACATGACCACAATGATCAAGCAGCTGTTTTATTGACTATAAAGGACGCTTATTATCGAAAAAAATATTTGTTGCGAATTAAAGATAGTTTGAATAAGTTTGCATCCTGATTTAGTTCGCTAAATCTAGATCAAGAATGCCCAGCTGGCGGAATTGGTAGACGCGCTGGTCTCAAACACCTGTGGGAAACCGTGCCGGTTCGACTCCGGCGCTGGGTACAAAAAAAAGCCTCTGAATTTTCAGAGGCTTTTTTTATTTTTAAAAT
>JBILIO010000127.1:0-5493 GCA_044349915.1 Sphingobacteriales bacterium
CTGAAAGAAAAAAATAAACGTCCGGTTCCGGCACTCGAACAAAATGATTTTATTTACTTACTCATGCCAGACCGTTTTGCAAATGCTGATGTAAAAAATGATGTGATAAAAAATTATGCAGAAACAAGTCATAATAGAAAAGAACCATTTGATAGACATGGAGGCGACTTAAAAGGTATTCAAGAAAGATTGCCTTATCTAAAATCTTTAGGCGCTACAGCCCTTTGGTTAACACCCTTTCAAGAAAACAACGAAGCTTCGCAATCTTACCATGGCTATGCCATTACTAACCATTACCAAACTGATCCACGCTATGGTAACAATCAAGATTATTTTAATTTAGTGAATGCTTGTCATCAACAAAATCAAAAAGTAATTATTGATTTAGTCTATAATCATATTGGCGATAGACATTGGATGAATACCGATCAACCATTCCCTTCTTTTATTCATCAGTTTGATACTTTTACGCGCACAAATTATAGAGCTAACACTTTAATGGATCCGTATGCCGCGGCTATCGATAAAAAAATATTTACCGAAGGATGGTTTGATAAACACATGCCTGATTTAAATTTAAAAGATTCGCTGATTGCAAAATACATGATTCAACAAACTTTGTGGTGGTTGAACGAAGCAAAAGTAGACGGCATTCGAATTGATACGTATTCCTATCCGGAAGAAAGTTTTATGAAAAAATGCTATCAAGAAATTAGAAAAGAATACCCCGAGATGAGCATTTTTGCAGAGATCTGGGAGCATGCTGTTCCGCTTCAATCTTACTTTACGCCAAAAGAAAAAAATAAAATGGAAGACTTACAACAAGTATTAGACTTTCAATTTTGTTTTGCCATGGACGAGTTTGTGCAACAACCCTTTGGTTGGACCGAAGGTGTTTCCAAATTATATTATTCTTTGAGTCAAGATTTTTTATACCGCGACCCTTATCATCATGTAACTTTTATAGACAACCACGACCAAGATCGTTTTCTTTCGCAAGTAGGTGGAGACATTAATAAATTAAAAACTGCATTGGGCGTAATGCTGACCATGCGAGGCATTCCGACTATGTTCTATGGAACAGAAGTTTTAATGCAAGGTAAGGGTCCGCATGGTGTAATTAGAGAAGATTTTTCGGGTGGATGGCCAGGAGATTTAAAAAATAAATTCGAAGCCAGTGGCAGGTCAGAAAGCGAAAATGATTTATGGAATTACATTCAAAATTTAGCCAAATGGAGAGTAAACTGCGATGCCATTGCCAATGGGAAACTCATGCAGTTTGCGCCGCAAGACGGGGTGTATACTTACTTTAGGTATAGCAATAACAAAACAGTAATGGTTAGTTATAATAGCAATGCAAATGAAGTTAATATTGATTTGAATCGTTTCAAAGAAAGAATTAATTCGAGCTTTGCTGCTTATGATGTTATTCATCAGCAACAAACAAACTTCAACAACAAATTAAAACTTGCAGCAAAAGAAATAAAAATATTAGAAATTAATTAATTCGAAAGTGCAGCTTGGCTATTGGTATCGTCACTTACATACAAAACCGAAACCGCTGCACATAACATAAATACACCCGCTAAGACAATGGCATAGATAGCGTTGTTATCGTAAAAATATTTTACAATTGGGCCACCAACAATTCCATTGATGATTTGTGGAATGGTAATAAAGAAATTGAATATACCCATATACACACCCATTTTTCCAGATGGAATTTTACCTGCTAGAATTGCATAAGGCATTGATAAAATAGAAGCCCAAGCAAAACCTACGCCAACCATGGCTAGTAATAATTCGTATTTATTATCGGCAAAATACATGCTTAATAACCCAAGGCCACCTGCAATCAAAGAAAATGCATGTGTTTTTTTCTTTCCGAAAAACTTGGCAATACGCGGAAGTAATAAAGCATAAATTGCAGAAACTGCATTGTAAACACCAAAAATTATTCCTGTCCAAGTTTGCGCTTCCCTAAAAGTATCGCTATTGGTATCTTCTATTGGTAATTTAAACACATGATGTGCGATGGCCGGTGTGGTATATACCCACATGGTAAACAAAGCAAACCAACTAAAGAATTGTACCAATCCCAATTGCTTCATGGTGTTTGGCATATTTTTAAAATCTTTAAAAATATGACTGAACTTAGTTTCTTTCTCCGCAGACTCGCCATGATAAGCTGCATATTCTGCAGGTGGATATTCTTTAGAAAATAAAATGGTAATTAAAATACAAACTAAAAAAACAACAGCTCCTACATAAAAAGAATAAGTTACATTATTTGCCACCATGCCTTGCGGAGCCGAAGCAGAAACGCCCCAAAACTCATGCATCATGTATGGAAGCCAAGAACCTAAAACGGCACCTATACCAATTAAAAAAGTTTGGATAGAAAAACCTAAAGTATTCTGAGAATCGGGTAAACAATCCGCAACCAAAGCCCTAAATGGTTCCATGGCAATATTGATGCTGGCATCCATCACCATTAACATTCCGGCGCCAATCATTAAAGCAGATTTAACTTGAAAAAAGTTTGCCGAATTTGGTAATAATAATAATGCAATGCAGCAAAGTATAGTACCCACTAAGATGTAGGGCTTTCTTCTACCTAAACGGTTCCAAGTTTTATCAGAATAATAACCAATGATTGGTTGCACGATCATTCCTGTAAGCGGTGCAACTAACCAAAACCACGACAATTGTTCGACATGCGCACCATAATTTTGCAAGATGCCGCTAGCATTTCCATTTTGCAATGCAAAGCCAAATTGTATGCCCATAAAACCAAAGCTCATGTAAAATATTTGAGCAATGCTTAAGAGTGGTTTTTCTTTTAGTTGCTTCATAAATTATTTATGCAAAATAAGGAAAGAATATGGAGGCATTTCTATTTGCTCATTGAAACGAAATTCTTCAATTTGTGAACTTGTAATTGATTGGTAATTATTTACATCAAGCTTTAGTCCTTCTATATTAAAATGTGCTGTTTCTTGTGCAAGGTTAATCATTACAATCACTTCAGACTTACCTAAAGTTCTTTTATATGCATAAACCATACCGGTGTTCTCCTCAAGTAAATTAAACTCTTCAAACTTGCCGCCTGCTTGATTGTTTTTTAATGCGGGCTGTGTATGATGTAAATTAATTAGGCTTCTATAGAATGAATACCTAGCGGTATCATTCCATTCGGTGTATTTAACAGGATCTTTTTCGAAAAATTTTAATCTTCTTGACAAGCCTGCTTCTTCGCCTGTATACATTAAAGGTAAACTTTGTGGCAAGGTATAAACTAAGGCAGCAATGGATTTCCAATTTTCGCCATAACGCTCTTGTATGGTTGCATTCCAAGAATTTTCATCGTGGTTGGTTAAGAAAAACATTTTATGCATACTCGAAGGTAATTCTGCATAGTTTTTTTGCATGGTTGATTTAAATTCACTCATCGATTTTTTTCCTGCAACTAAATCTGCACTAGCACCCATAAATGTCCAAGCATAACTTGCATTAAAAGCAGTAGCGTAATAGGTAGCTGGTGTTTTATTGATGTCATTATTTGCTTCCATTTCTGCAAGCATATACATTGGTTTAATTTTTTCTAATGCTTTTCTATTTTCATTCCAAAAATCAACAGGCACTAAAAATGCGACATCACATCTAAAACCATCTATGTCATATTTTGTTACCCAATGTTTCATTGCCTCTGTCATGGCTGCTCTCATTGGCTTTGAATTGAAATTTAATTTAGCCACATCTGTCCAATCATATGGCGATAGCATTTTACCTGAGGCATCTCTCTCATACCATTCTGGGTGTTTTTTTACCCAATCGTTATCCAACGAAGTATGGTTTGCTACCCAATCAATAATTACTTTAAAGCCTAATTGATGTGCTTTTTTCACAAAAATTTCGAAATCGCCTTCGTTTCCAAATTCAGGATTGAATGCTTTATAATCTTTTACACTATAATAGCTTCCTAAAGTTCCTTTTCTATTCTCCTCTCCAATTGGATGCAAAGGCATTAGCCATAAAATATCTACTCCTAAACCTTTCAAACGATCTAGTTGATCTATTACAGCAGTAATTTTTCCAGACTCCGAGAACTGTCTAACGTTGATCTCGTAAACTACCGCGTTTTGTGCCCATTTGGGATGTACAATTTGTGCAATTGACTTGGAAGTAATGATACTTGCCAAACAGATGAATAATGCTACTAATGTTTTTTTCATATTAATAATTACTGATGATTTCAAAATCGTTTTCATTTAGGGATAGCGTAATACTTTTTTTATCTTTAGTTAACTGATGCTCTAATTGACTTGTCCAAGTAAGTGCATCGGTTAATGGCAAATTAATTGTTTGTTTTGTTTTACTAAAAATAATAATTGTTTTTTTACCAAAATAATTTCTTTCGAAAACAAAAACATTTTCATTAATAGGCAATATAGTAAGTTCTCCGTAAATTAACTCTAATTTATTGCGTCTAAAATCGATTAATTGCTTGGTTATTTCTTTCATTTTCAGCTGATTTTCGTTGAGATTGCTGAATTGCATCATGCGTCTATTGTCTGGATCGTTGGCTCCCGGCATGCCTATTTCGTCGCCATAATAAATGACCGGAACACCAGGAACCGTTAGGTTAAAGGCCATCATCTGTGCTAATTTATCAAAACCTACATCGCCTTTATTTTGAATATGATTGGTCCAACCTTGTAATTTGGTATCTCCTGCATTACTCACCGAACCATCTGCTAAAGAAATAAATCGAGGCTTATCTTGATTACCAGTAATATTACCCATTAAATGGTGACTGCCATAAGTACTGGTGCTTTGATTTAATGTTAAAGCCAATTGCTTAAAATCTTTTGCAGCATCTCCATTAGCCGCAAATGCATTCACCGCTGCATCGTACAAATTAAAATCAAACTGCCCATCCATTTGTCCAGAATTAACATAAGAACCAATTAAAGCGGGGCTTCCGTAGGTTTCGCCAATTTGAAAAAAGTTATTTCTGTTTTTCTCTAGTTGAATGCGCTTAATTTTTTTAGTTAATAAACGCCAAAAATATTCGGGCACATGCTTACTTGCATCATGTCGAAATCCATCGATATCAAAATTTTTCATCCAAAATAAAACAGAATCCGAAACAACTTCTCTAACCTCTTCTTTTTCCATTAATAAAGTAGGCAAAAAAGTATCGAACCAAGTGGTTAAACGGTAATCATCCCAACGCTCTGTATTCATTGAGCCATCGGGCAAATACAAAGGAGTAACCCATTCTGGATGTTGTTTATATAAAGGATGATCGGTATGAATATGATGGGCAACAAAATCTAAAATAACATTGTATTGTTTTTCGTGGGCAGTGTTAATCAATGATTGAAAACCTTGATTTGTTCCAAATCTTGTGTCGACTTTTGAATACGAAGTAGGCCAGTAACCATGGTAACCAGAAAATTTTGTTGTTACTCCTTTGTTCCAATAACC
>JBILIO010000168.1:0-3846 GCA_044349915.1 Sphingobacteriales bacterium
TTCGAGTTCGGGATAAATTCCTGCTCTTATTTTAAAAAAATCGATACAGGTAAAAACGGTATGTAATGACAATAAAATTTGATGGAATTTATCTTCTTGCAAATAACTTCCTTCTACTTTTACACTGGCCAACATCGATTTTAAATCGAGGAAATGATCGGCCGGAAAATAATCTCCAGAATGTAGCAATTGCTTAAATTCACTAGCTTGTAGCAATAGTTTATGCAATAAATCATAATTGCTAATAAATTGCATTTTATCGACCATCTCCGATGCCATGCTACTCAGGCACTCGTGCTTTAATTTGGTTTTAATTTCTTCAAAACCTAATTTACTTAACAACGATTCGGGATAAAGCATGTTATGGACGATGTTGCATTTCAGCTTCTTTTTTGCTCATTTCTTCCGTTATTTTAGCATAAATTTCGGCCATAATTTCGGGATGTGCGGTATAATATTGCATACTTTGCTTAAAGGTAGTATCTGAAATATGATATTTTTTTTCAATAAACTGATAATAGGAAACTACCGTTTCGTTAATGGGTGTGCTGGTAATGGTTCTAGCACCTGCTTCGGCCAAATGAATGTCCATTAAAACAAAAGCCATGGTGTCTTTAGCAACAATGCCTTTAGGAATTTGTTTGTTGTTTCCATTACAGGCTAAAATAAAAAGGCTAAAGAGCAATAAAAATACAATAGCTTGCTGATGTTTTCTCACAATTATATAGATTTGTATCAAAGGTAAATATAATGAGTATTTCGACGAAAATAAATGAATTTAAATTAAGCCTTGAGCCAAAAGGTGTAAAATTAATAGCGGTGTCTAAAACCAAGCCTATTGAAACCCTTCAAGAAGCTTATGACGCAGGGCAAAGGGTTTTTGGCGAAAACAATGTACAAGAATTAGTACAGAAGGCAGAAGCCTTACCCAAAGACATTGAATGGCATTTAATTGGACATTTACAAAGCAATAAAGTAAAATACATTGCGCCATTTATTTCTTTAATTCATTCGGTAGATAGTTTAAAATTAGCGCAAGAAATTAATAAGCAAGGTCTAAAAAACAATAGAGTGATTGATTGTTTGTTACAGGTATACATTGCAGACGAAGAAACAAAATACGGTTTAGGTTACGACGAATTAATTGATTTGTTAAGATCCGAAGAATTTACAAATTTAACCCATTGCAGAATTGTTGGATTAATGGGAATTGCAACCAATACAGACAATCAAAGACAAATTAACGAGGAGTTTAGAGAATTAATGGTGCTATTCAACGGCATTAAACAAAGCTATTTCAGACAGGCAGATTACTTCAAAGAAATTTCTATGGGTATGTCTTCAGACTATGAATTAGCTATTGAAAATGGCAGTACCATGATTAGAATTGGCAGTACTATTTTTGGAAAAAGAAAAGCAAATCTTCCGGATTTCAAACTAAATTAAGATGAAAATTATTGAATGTCCAAGAGATGCTATCCAAGGAATTGAAAATTTTATTCCTACTGAAAAGAAAATAAAATACCTCAACAGTATTTTAAACTTAGGATTTGACACCATAGATTTTGGAAGCTTTGTTTCTGCTAAAGCCATTCCACAATTAAGAGATACGGCCGAAGTACTTGCTGGCCTTGATTTAAACGAAGGCAGCTCCAAATTATTAGCCATTATTGCCAATTTAAGAGGCGCAACAGATGCCTGTCATTTCGAAGAAATCAATTACCTAGGATTTCCTTTTTCTATTTCCGAAACATTTCAACAAAGAAATACCAACAGCAGTATCGCCGAATCTTTGGTTAATTTAACTGCTATTCAAAATTTAGCAATCAATCATAATAAAGAATTAGTGGTGTATTTATCGATGGGTTTTGGAAATCCATATGGCGATGAGTGGAATGTAAATGTGGTAACAAAATGGACAAGAGTATTGGCCGATATGGGTATTCAGACCATTGCATTTTCCGATACCATTGGCGTATCGAATGCCGAAAACATCACTTACTTATTTAAAGAAATTACCCCGCTATTTCGAAATGTGAGTTTTGGTGCTCATTTGCATGCCAATCCAGCCGATGCCATTAATAAGCTAGCAGCCGCTTACCAAGCGGGTTGCAGGAGATTTGACGTTGCGATTAATGGCTATGGTGGATGCCCAATGGCAAGCGATCAATTAACCGGAAATATGGCAACAGAGGTTTTGCTAAATTATTTAGACGAACAACAAATTGCACATGATGTAAAATCAGAAGCTATTCCAAAAATGATGGCCGATTTCCAGGCAATGCTCCTAGGCAATGATTAGATTTTTTTATTGAATAATTTAAAACGCAATTCGGTTAATTTCTTTTTGGTATACAAAGGAAACATGCCATTTTGCATCCAATCATAATAACTTGGTTCGGTTCTAAAAACTTCTTCTACCGTTTTGCCTTTGTGTTTTCCAAAATTAAATACTTCTTCACCTTTTGCATTGTAAACTATGGTGCCAGCAAAATCTACGTTTTTTTGCATTTGCGTGAATACATGTAAAGCCTCTATATCATTTTTAACGGGAACCGATGTTTCGCCCTTTTTATCAGTCATTTCGGTGTTTTCATACCTTTCAATCTGACTCAACAAGACTTCGTAAGTGGCTCTGATATCTGCTTCGGCAGAATGCGCATTGATTAAGTCTTTATCGCAATAAAAACGGTAGGCTGCTTTTAAAGTTCTTTGTTCCATTTGGTGGAAAATATTTTGCACATCAACCATTTTTCTTTTGCTGATATCAAAATCCACCTCTACTCTTAAAAATTCTTCCATCAATAAAGGGATATCAAATTTATTAGAATTATAACCGCCTAAATCGCAATTTTCTAAAAACTGAGCCAAGCCTTTCGCAATTTGTTTAAAGGTGGGTTCGTCTTTAATATCTTCATCGTAAATTCCGTGAATCAAAGAAGACTCAATAGGAATAGGCATTTCGGGGTTAATTCTTTTGGTTTTAACTTCTTCTGTACCATCCGTATTTATTTTTAATATAGATATTTCTACAATTCGATCACTCGCAACATTGATACCAGTAGATTCAATATCGAAAAATGCAATTGGTTTTTTTAGATTTAATTTTATCATTATTTTTATTTTAAAAAATTTATTCTTCTATTAATACACCCATTTTACCCATTTGATAATCTCTAAAAGCTTCCATTAATTCGGTTTCAGAATTCATTACAAATGGACCGTGCGAAACCATTTTTTCGTTTATGGGTAATCCAGACATCATTAAAATACGCGTATTTTGTTGCGCTGTTAAGGTAATTTGCTCGCCATCGTTGGCAAAATAAACTGCATGCTTTGCCTCCACAACACCATGCCCTGCTACATTTAATTGCCCGTCTAGCAAATAAATAAAAGCATTATGAGAAGCCGCAAAAGGAATTGAAATAGTGCCTTCTGCTTCAAAAAATAGCGTCGCTGCATTCAATTCTGAATGTGCATTGATGGGCCCTTGTAAACCTAAAATATTTCCAGCTTGCACACAAACTTTAATTTTTTGATCGTCAAAAAAAGCAGTAGGAATTTCTTCTGCAGTTAATGGAATATAAACTGGTTCATCCATTTTATGACTAGCCGGCGTATTGATCCACATTTGAATAATTTCTTGTTTACCACCAATAGCTTGTATATCTGCTGGCGGTCTTTCGCTGTGTATAATACCCATTCCAGCATTCATCCATTGAATGCCTCCTTTGTAAATGGTATTGTTATTTCCTCTACTATCTTGATGATGAACACCGCCTTCGAATATAAAAGTAACCGGTGAAAATCCACGATGTGGATGCGGACCAACACCCGTATGTTTAG
>JBILIO010000128.1:0-5324 GCA_044349915.1 Sphingobacteriales bacterium
AACTGGTTTTTGTGGTGGATTTAGCACGTTTTCTACTTTTATTTCTGAAACAGATCAAATTCTTAAATCTGGAAATATGCTATTGGCATTTGGGAATATAATTTTTAATATCATTTTTTGCATGTTAGCATTATACATCGGCATGTGGTTATCAAAACATTTTTTTAATTATGGAATTATCTAAAGAAATTACCGAACGCATTCAAAAATTACAAGAAAAATTTGAGGCAAGCGGCCAAGATTTAACAGCTTACCTAGATGGATTAATCCATGCAGACTACCTCACTTATTGGGATTACATACACTTAGATACCCTACTCAGCTTACAAAATCCTAAAACAAAGTTTCCCGATGAGCAGATTTTTATCATGTATCATCAGGTAACTGAGTTGTATTTCAAAATGATTTTGAACGAATGCCAACAAATTTGTGATCAAATAGCCATTACAGAAAAGTTTTTTCTATCGCGTCTTACCCGTATCAATCGCTACTTCGAACATCTTACGAATTCGTTTGATATTATGGTAGATGGAATGGAGAAAGAACAATTTTTGCAATACCGAATGTCCTTATTACCAGCAAGTGGTTTTCAATCGGCACAGTATCGTAAAATTGAAATATTTGCTACAGATTTAATTAATTTAATTGATAAAGATAAACGCGAAGAATTTGCAAAAGAGCCATTCAATGCAGAAAAATATTTAGCATTTATTTATTGGAAACATGGAGCAACAGAGGCTAAAACTGGAAAGAAAACATTAACCTTAATTCAGTTTGAAGAGAAATACATGGCTTCGTTTGTACAATTAGCGGATGATAGAAATGAGAATACTATACTTGCTAAATACCAAGAATTGCAATCTACTAACCCGGCTGTAACAGAAGCTATGCGTAGGTTTGATACAAATGTAAATGTGAATTGGCCTTTAGCTCATTACAAATCTGCTGTGCGTTATTTGCAGTTAGATCCAGAAGATATTAAAGCAACAGGTGGAACGAATTGGCAAAAATATTTGCCTCCTCGTTTTCAAAAAAGAATTTTTTATCCCACTTTATGGTCAACAGAAGAGTTGGAAAACTGGGGAAAAGCTTGGGTAGAAAACACACTCAAAAATTTATAATTTAATTTTGAGCAGCCACTAATAAATCTAAATCTTTTAAAGGTAATTTAAATTGATTGGATAAATATTTATTGGTTATTTGCCCATTATAAATATAAACGCCACTGCGTATACCTGCATTTTCCCAAAGATAATTTTTAATACCACCTGCATTAGCCATTGCTAATAAAATAGGGCTAAATATATTTGTTAATGCATAAGTTGCAGTTCGTGCTACTCTCGAAGCAATATTGGGCACGCAATAATGAATCACTTCTTGGTGTCTAAAAATAGGGTTTGTATGATTAGTCACTTTTGAAGTTTCAAAACAACCGCCCTGATCGATACTCACATCAATGATTACCGCGTCTGCTCGCATTTTATTAACCATTTCTGAAGAAACAATGCAAGGGCTTCGGCCTTCTTTCGAACGCATTGCACCAATAGCTACATCACATTTTGCAAGTGCTTTCTCTAAAACAACAGGTTGTATAACGGATGTGAAAATTCTGGTGCCAATATTTTCCTGCAGTCTGCGTAAATGATAAACAGAGTTATCAAAAACCTTAACATCCGCGCCTAGTGCAATAGCTGTTCTAGCAGCACATTCGCCTACAGTACCAGCCCCAATAATGACAATTTCTGTTGGAGGTATTCCAACTACGCCGCCTAACAATAATCCTTTTCCGTTGTGTGTGTTTAATAATTCCGATGCAATATGAATAGAAGTTGTGCCAACAATTTCAGACATAGATCTTACCACTGTCAAAATATTTCCTTCGTCTCTTAAATATTCGAAAGCAATCGCAGTTATTTTTTTTGCCATCAAAGCCTTTAAATACTCAGGTTTGAGGGTAGCTACTTGTAAGCCAGAAATTAATGTTTGGCCAATTTTCATCATGCCAATTTCTTCTAGTGTTGGCGGGCCTACTTTTATAATGATATCTGATTCCCAAACTTTTTGGCGATCGTATGTTATTTGTCCGCCATTTTCGGAATAGGCAGTATCTGAAAATTTGGCGCCATTGCCTGCGCCTGTTTCTATGCGCACCTCGTGTCCGTTGTTTACTAATAAACCAACAGAGAGCGGTGTTAATGCAATTCTATTTTCTTGAAATAAGGTTTCTTTTGGAATGCCAATGTTTAATTCTTGCTTGCGATTTTTAACAGTCATTAACGACTCTTTAGGCATAAGCATAGCTTGTTTTGCAATAGCCGACATTCCTTTGGTTGCATTAGACATATTTTTTTCAATTTATAGCTAAAGATAATCAATTTATTTTTGATTCATTAGGCAGCCTAAGCGCTTAAAATTTGCAGTATTCGACTCTTATCGGCTTGGGCCGTAATCTCAATAAACAATGCATTTTCGGGCAATAGCGGCTTAATTATTTCGGGCCACTCAATCATACAATAGTGGCCGCTGTCTAAGTATTCTTCTATACCAATATCCAATGCTTCGACTATAGATTTTAACCTATATAAATCGAAATGATAAATTTTATCATTTGGGCAGTTATATTCATTTAAGATGGCAAAAGTTGGACTGCTTTTTTCATCGGTACTTCCAAGCAACTGACATATTTTTGCAATGATAGTAGTTTTGCCAGCGCCCATCTCTCCATTCCAACAAATAACTTTATGTTTTTTAATAATAGCTATGATTGGGATTAAGTCGTTTTCGAGCGTAGCTAAATTAACAATAACATTTTTCATTTTTTAGGCTGTTAAAATACTTGCACTTGCAGTAGGCATTTGTCGGTCTACTTTTTTAACCAAACCTTGTAAGACAGTTCCGGGGCCAACCTCTGTAAAAGAACTTGCGCCACCTGCAATCATGGCTTCGATGGTTTGTGTCCACCTAACCGCTCCTGTTAATTGTAGGATTAAATTTTCTTTAATTTGATTAGGATCTATAGTGGCTTGTGCGTTGATGTTTTGGTAGATCGGACAAATTGGATTGGCAAAATTTGTTGCATGAATGGCTGCTGCTAATTCTACTCTAGCGGGCTCCATTAATGGCGAATGAAATGCACCACCAACATTTAACATTAAGGCTCTTTTAGCACCTGCAGCGGTTAACTTTTCGCAAGCAATTTGAACGCCTTCCATACTTCCAGATATTACTAATTGTCCAGGACAATTATAATTTGCAGCTACTACAATTTCAGGAATGCTTGCACAAATTTCTTCTACTACATTATCTGCTAATCCTAATATTGCGGCCATTGTAGAAGGGGCTAACTCACATGCTTTTTGCATCGCGTTTGCTCTTGCAATAACTAATCTAAATGCATCCTCAAATGATAAAGTTTTATTCATTACCAAAGCAGAAAATTCACCTAAAGAATGACCCGCAACCATCTCGGGCTTAAAGTCTGGTAATACACTTCCAAGAATAACAGAATGTAAAAAAATAGCAGGTTGGGTAACTTTAGTTTGTTTTAAATCTTCGTCTGTTCCGTCGAACATCAAATCTGTAATCCTAAATCCAATAATTTCATTTGCTTTTTCAAACATTGCTTTTGCTAAGTCAGAATTTTCATATAATTCTTTTCCCATTCCGACAAATTGAGCTCCTTGACCAGGAAATACATATGCTTTCATATATTTAATTTAATGTTGAATATGATTAATTATTTCAAATATCATATAAAGAAACGTATTTTTGAAAAAAATATTTAAATGAATTTTCTAGAGAACCATCAATTTATCTGTTTGCGCTTAGCCCTTTCGGCTATTGCATTAGCTATCATTGCTATTGCCATACATTTCCTATTCCCAACTGCCGAATTTTCGACTTATCAAATGTCTATGTATGTAATCATCATGGCGACTGCATTAATAGCCGCAATCGTTTTTTATTTTGGATTTAAAATACCCATTCAATTGCAAGTTAACCCAGCAGATAACAATGCAAGGAATGCGTATTTATTAAGTCTATTGATGTTGTTCACAGGTATGATTACTTATTCTTCTACTGCTAACAGAATTGCTAACTTCTTTTTTTTAATCGGCACGATGTCTTTTGTGGTGGCTCATTTATTGTATTTTATAAAATTAGTAAATCTCAAAAAGCAATAGATGAATTCCCTTTCTATTAAACTAGCCAGTATCGAAGATATTCCTGCAATCGTAAAGATTGCTTACGACACTTGGTTTGTTACCTA
Organism: Sphingobacteriales bacterium; assembly: GCA_044349915.1. Classification (GTDB taxonomy): domain Bacteria; phylum Bacteroidota; class Bacteroidia; order Sphingobacteriales; family Sphingobacteriaceae; genus CAIKLP01. The sequence continues at coordinate 4,271 of JBILIO010000128.1, forward strand.
TCAAGATGTTATTTCACAAGCGCAAATCGAATACATGTTTGGCGAAATGTATACGCCAGAATCCATTTACAAACAAATGGATTTTTACAAACACGCGTTTTTAATTTTATATCAAGCGGAAATTCCAATAGGCTTTGCTTCTTATGGAAAATTAGAGGAGCCAATCAATACCTATAAATTGCAAAAGCTATATTTGCTTCCAAGCCAACAAAACAAAGGCTTTGGTAGGATGTTGCTTAACGAAGTAGAAAAACAAGTAGCTGGTTTAGGCGCTGATCATTTGCAATTAAATGTCAACAGAAAAAATCCTGCGTTATTTTTTTACGAAAAACTCGGCTATGAAATTATCGAAACTGTCGATATTCCATTTGCCGAGTTTTGGTTAAACGATTATATTTTGTCTAAAAAAATTGCTTAATTCTTCTTTATAATTTTTTTATCGACTACGCCTTCCTCAAAAAATATTCTTTATTATTAATCTTAATAACCAGGAGCGTGATGCATGTAAACCGAATATTTTCTTTTAGGATCTGGCTTTCTATCATAAATTATATCAACCAGTCCGTCTAAATCTCTAAATCCAGAATGTTCTCTATTGCTTAACAAAATAATAGCATGATGGTTTTTTAGGTCTCTAAAGAAAAATGTTTTATACCCATTCCACCACCCGCCATGATAATTAATGTTTGATCGGTCTGCAAGTGTATAAGTGCGCCAGCCATAACCATAATTAAATGGCCCGGTTAAATGATGATTGCCTGGTTTGCTCAAAGAATCTATACTTGATTTTTTTAGAAAAATATTAGAATATAAAACCCGATCCCAAATCGCTAAATCTTCTACCGACGAATAAACACCTTTATCGCCATGTGCACCATCTAAATAACTCTTTTGTGTCGCGTTTAAATTTTTATCATGACCGGGTGAAAAGTTAAAAGCCGCAGGCTTGTTTATATCATAAACATAAGTATGATTCATGCCTAAGGGTTTGAAAATTTCTTTGCGCATGTATACATCAAATTTTTCTGCAGTTACTTTTTCAATAATCGCAGCA
>JBILIO010000129.1:0-5268 GCA_044349915.1 Sphingobacteriales bacterium
AATTTAAGTACGATGTAAAAGCAATTCAAGATATATTCCATTGCGAATCCATCATTGAGGCACCTCATGCAACCATCGAATGGTTGTTGATAGATAGTAGGAAAATAATTCGTGCTTCCAGCTCTTTGTTTTTTGCTTTAAAAGGAAAAACAGATGCCATGCAATTCATTCCTTATTTAGTAAAACAAGGCGTTTATAATTTTGTCGTTTCTCAATTACCAAATAATTTAAAAGATTATCCCACTTGTAATTTTTATGTAGTAGCAGATACCTTAAAGGCGCTACAATTAATAGCTACAGCGCATCGTAAGCAATTCGATATTCCGGTAATAGGCATAACAGGTAGTAACGGTAAAACCATTGTAAAAGATTGGCTTTATCAATTATTGAATCCCGAATATGCCATTGCCAGAAGCCCCAAAAGCTTTAATTCTCAAATTGGTGTGCCCTTATCAGTATGGCAAATTGCCCCACATAATAATTTAGCAATTATCGAAGCCGGTATATCTACCACAGACGAAATGGCTGCTTTAGCCAACATTATTCAACCCAGTATTGGGGTGTTAACAAATATTAAAACCGCTCATGCCGAAGGCTTCCAAGATAAAGAGGAAAAACTTAGCGAGAAATTAAAACTATTTGCTAATTGTAAGCAAGTCATCATTCCACTCGATTATGTGCCGGATAGTTTAGTGGCAAATAATGCTTTTACTTGGTCTGCTTTAAAACCAGCAGATTTAAGCATTACAGCTGTTCAAAAAGAAAATCAGTATAGTATTATTACCGCAACCTACTTGCAACAAAATTGCAATATTCGAATTCCATTTGTAGATGATGCAGCCGTTGAAAATGCGATTACTTGCTGGGCAGTAATGCTTGCTATGGGATACGATCAACAAGTTATTGCTACTCGTTTTCCAACATTACCTGCCATTCAAATGCGTTTAGAATTGAAACAAGGCATACACCAAACTTCTATTATAAACGATAGTTATAGCGCCGATATTGAATCATTATATATTGCAGTTGATTTTTTAAATCAACAACATCAATACACTAAAAAAACAATTATTCTATCTGATTTTAGTGCTAACCTAGCACCAAATCAATATCAAGAAATAGCTGCATATCTTCAATCTAAAGGTATTCAAAAGTTTATTGGAATAGGTCCAGCAATCAATAAACAAAGGGATTTATTTCAATTTGATCAAACATTTTTTTATGATCAAACAAGTGATTTTCTAGCAGCATTTGATTTTACTCATTTTCAACAAGAAGTAATATTAATAAAAGGTGCAAGGGTTTTTGCATTCGAAAAAATTGTTAATCGTTTAGCATTAAAAGCCCACGAAACTGTTTTAGAAATCAACCTAAATGCCATTGTTCATAACCTTAATTTTTATCGTGCGCAATTAAATAAGCGAACTAAAATAATGGCTATGGTCAAAGCATATTCTTATGGAAGCGGGAGTTTTGAAATTGCCAATGTATTAGCTTATAATAAAGTAGATTATTTAGCGGTTGCATATGTAGACGAAGGCGTGTCGCTCAGAGCCGCTGGCATTCAAATCCCTATTATGGTCTTAAGCCCCGAAGAGAGCGGCTTTGAACTAATGGTTCAACATCAATTAGAGCCCGAAATATATAGTTTGCCTATTCTTAAATCTTTTATTGATTTTTTAAAAATCAAACAAATTAATTCCTATGCTATTCACTTAAAACTTGATACAGGCATGCACCGTTTGGGTTTTGATGAAAGTGATATAAACGAATTATTAAGCATTTTATCAGCGCATCAAGGATTGAAAGTACTTTCCGTATTTTCACACTTAACCAGTTCGGACGATCAGCTTTTAGATGAATACACCCATGCGCAACTCGCATTATTTGAACAATTAACATCAAAAATTCAAAAACATATTGGTTATGAATTTATGAGACATATTGCCAATACGGCGGCTATACTACGTTTCCCGAGTGCGCAATACGATATGGTAAGGTTAGGTATTGGTTTATATGGAATCGAAAATGTGGGTCATTTCGAAGATAAATTACAAACAGTGGGTACTCTTAAAACAACCATTACCCAATTGCGAAAAGTAGCAGCTGGTCAAACCATTGGATACAGTCGAAAAGGTTTTTTACCTAAAGACTCACTTATTGCTACCGTTAAAATTGGTTATGCCGATGGTTATGCAAGAAAATTTGGAAATGGTGTAGGAGAGATGCTTGTAAATGGCCATTTAGCAAAGGTTGTAGGGAATGTATGTATGGATATGTGTATGTTAGATGTGACCGGAATTAGCGTAAAAGAAGGAGATGAAGTAATTGTATTTGGGGAAGATTTAGCCATTAATTTATTAGCTGCAAAAATAGATACCATTCCCTATGAAATTTTAACAAGTATTTCGCAGCGTGTCAAAAGAATATATTATTATGAATAAATTATTGAAATTAATTTTAAACTATTTTTTTAAAGGCGTACTTATTTTAGTACCCATTATATTCAGTGTATATGTTATTTATTATGTAATCAAAAGCATTGATGGTATTATAAACATTGGTATTCCAGGGGCAGGTATACTTATTGTATTAATGATCTTTACTTTAGTAGGAGCCTTAGTCACCTCTTTTATTACCGAACCCATTTTTAATTATTTTGATCGATTATTAAATAGAATGCCATTTTTTAAAATGATGTATTCTTCTATTAGAGATTTATTAGAAGCATTTGTTGGGGAAGAAAAAAAATTCAACGAACCGGTAACGGTTACCCACGATTCGGGATTCAAGCAAATTGGATTTTTAACGCAAAGAGATTTATCAAATATTGGATTAGCAGGAGAAGTTGCCGTTTATTTTCCTTTCTCTTATAGTTTTGCTGGTAAGGTGATGATTGTACCCAAAGATAAAGTAAAGCCTTTGGCCATGAAATCTTCGGATGCCATGAAATTTGTGCTCTCTGGTGGCGTTACCGAATTAGAATAGCATTACATGAATGCATTACAGCACCCAATTATTTGCATTATTGGTCCTACAGCAATTGGAAAAACAAAAGTAGCAGTTGCATTAGCCAGCCAGTTAAATGCCGAAATTATTAGTGTAGATGCGCGTCAGGTTTACCAACAATTAAACATTGGAACCGGTAAAGATTTAGCAAGTTATTTTATCGACGGAATTAAAATTCCTTATCATTTAATAGATATTGTAGCAGTAAATGAACGCTATCATATTTATCAATTTCAACAAGATTTTTTTAATGCAGTTACCGATATACAATCAAGAGGAAAGCGCGTAATTGTTTGTGGAGGTACAGGCTTGTATTTAGAATCGGTTATTACTCCATTTGAATATACCGCAGTGCCAATAAACGAAAGCCTTAGGGCAGGTTTGCTAAATTTAGATTTACCAAATTTGCAGCGTATTTTCGAACAAATTCCGGCTATTCCTTTATCCAATTTTCAACCCGATTTAACCACTCAAAAAAGAGCCATACGCGCCATAGAAATTAAAACCTATTTGCAAAATAATAAAGTTCCGAGTACTAATTTCCCGAAATTAACTTATCAAGTTTTTGCATTAAATGTGCCGGTAGCTATTCGAAATAAAAACATTGACCAAAGGCTACAAGCTAGGCTAGCGGAGGGTTTACTAGATGAAGTAAATCAATTGCTAACAAATGGCGTATTGCCCGAACAATTAAATTATTTTGGTTTAGAATACAAATTCTGTTTAGCCCATTTGCAAGGAAAATATGATCTTCCAACATTACAAACTAAATTAAGTGTTGCCATTCATCAATATGCTAAAAGACAATTAACTTATTTTAGGAAAATGGAAAAGGCTGGTATTGCTATCACTTGGCTTGATGCCCTAAAGCAGCCTGTAGAGTATATATTGAACGAGATAAGGTCAAAAAAATAACCTTCTGAAGCAGAAGGCTATTTTTGTTAGTTTTTGATCATTCTTAAGAAGGTGCCTAATCGTTTTTTGAGGTCTTTCCGATCGACAATAAAATCGAGGAAACCGTGTTCTAAAACAAACTCTGCAGTTTGAAATCCTTTAGGCAAATCTCTCTTAATAGTTTCTTTGATAACTCTTGGGCCTGCGAAGCCAATTAAAGCCCCAGGTTCAGAGATAGTAATATCGCCTAACATTGCGTACGAAGCCGTAACTCCGCCCGTTGTAGGGTCTGTACAAAGCGAAATATAAGGTAATTTGTTTTGTGCTAATAAAGCAAGTTTAGCAGATGTTTTAGCCATTTGCATTAAAGAGTAAGCAGCTTCCATCATTCTAGCACCGCCAGATTTAGAAATAATCATGAAAGCATATTTATTAGCAATGCAATAATCAATGGCTCTGCTAATTTTTTCTCCTACAACAGATCCCATGGAGCCGCCAATAAAATTAAAGTCCATACAACAAATCACTAAATCTTCGCCTTCCACTTTTCCATGTGCTGTTCTCATGGCATCTTTGAGTCCGGTTTTAGCAATCGTATCTTTTACTCTCTCTGGATATTTTTTGGTGTCAATAAATTTTAATGGATCGCCAGAGGTTAAATTCTCATCTAATTCCACAAAACTATTATCATCAAAAATAATTTTAAAATATTCTTTTGAACCAATTCTTAAATGGTAATTACAATGCGAGCAGAGGTAATGATGCGCTTCTAAATCGGAAGTATATAATGGTTTTTTGCATGATGGACATTTATTCCAAATACCATCTGGTACATCTAACTTTTCATCGGTAGATGTTAAAATTCCATCGTTTTTTCTTTTAAACCAAGCCATAGTCAATTTCCTATTTTAATTATGCAATTGTAATTTCATTGTTTAAATAAACATCTTGAATCGCATTTAAAATAGCGACACCTTCGTTCATTGGACGCTGAAAAGCTTTTCTACCTAAGATTAAGCCTTGTCCACCTGCTCTTTTATTAATAACAGCAGTGGTTACTGCTTCTGCTAAATCGGCAGCTCCTTTAGACTCACCACCCGAATTAATTAATCCAATGCGACCCATATAGCAATTAGCTACTTGGTAACGACATAAGTCAATTGGGTTCATCGTAGACAATTCTGAATACATTTTTGGATGCGATTTTGCAAAATTAATGGCAGTAAATCCTCCGTTGTTTTCTGGTAATTTTTGTTTAATAATATCTGCTTGAATGGTTACGCCTAAATGGTTTGCTTGCGAAGTTAAATCGGCAGCAACATGGTAATCTACGCCATCTTTTTTGAAACTATTATTTCTAGTATA
>JBILIO010000097.1:0-7029 GCA_044349915.1 Sphingobacteriales bacterium
ACCTTACACCCAATACAGAGTGGGTAAAAATACTGGGCTATGTGTTGTCGGGCTTGATCTTGGTTATTATTTTACAGTTTTTTCGCTTGCCAATCTTCCCTATTCAACAAAACGATGCCATTGTATTGTGTCCAGCAGACGGTAAAGTAGTCGTTATCGAAGAAGTTTACGAAGCAGAATACTTTAAAGACCAAAGAATTCAAGTTTCTGTTTTTATGTCGCCTATTAATGTGCATGTCAACAGAAATCCTATTAATGGAATTGTAAAATATGCGAAATACCATGCTGGCTTATATTTGGTGGCATGGCACCCCAAATCATCTACCGAAAACGAAAGAACAACCATCGTTTACGAACATGCCAATAAAACGCAAATATTAATGCGTCAAATTGCCGGTGCTTTAGCCAGAAGAATCTGCTATTATGTAAAAACAGACGATGTGGTTACGCAAGGAAGCGAAATGGGATTCATTAAATTTGGTTCTAGGGTCGATTTATTCTTTCCTTTAGGCACCAAAATCAATGTTTCCTTAAATCAGGTGGTTAAAGGTGGCATTACACAAATTGCCGAAATTGCATAATTGTTACAATTGAAATATATAGAATTCCGTATATTAGCGTTATAAATTAAAATTTAAACCAATTAATTATGAAAAAGATAGCATTAATGTTCGCCCTAGTGGCAGCAACTTCAATGGTTGCATTAGCAAATGGTGATGGTAAAAAAGTTGTAAAAGATGCAGTTGCAAAAAAATCTTGTTGCTCTAAAGATGCAGCTAAGTCTTGTGGCGATAAAGCTAAAACAACTAGCCCAGCTCCAAAAAACTAATTTGTTTTTTATTAAGCAATAAAAAAGGCGGTCAAAATTTGATCGCCTTTTTTTGTTTTCGCAAAAATTTTATTTTTCGCCAGTAATAATTTTTCTGTTTACATCTTAATGAATCACTGCACGGCCAGGGTGTATAAAGCTTGCGCCATTTTTACTAACAATATCTGCAATGGCAAAATTTATTTTTTCTTTTCGTTGTAAGTACTCGTTATATTCCATCATCTCTAAAAAATAAACCACCATAATGTTCATCGAAAACTCGCCAAATTCTTCAAAAATAGCAATGCTATCTTCGTTATAATTGGTATTGGTTTTTAATAAGTCATTTATTTCTTCGACAACCTTTTTTAAGGTTGGTGCAGGTGTTTCATAATTTAAACCGATAGAAAATTTAATTCTTCTAAAGTTTCTAAGGGTTAAATTTTCTAATGCACCATCAATCATTTTTTTATTCGGCAGGGTTATAATGCTCATATTAACACTTCTAATTTGAGTGCTTCTAAATCCTACCTTTTCGATGTTCCCTTCTATGCCATCAATTTTTACCAAATCACCAACTACAAAGGGTTTGTCGATAAATATGGTAAAGGATCCAAATAGGTTTTCGAGGCTATCTTTGGCCGCTAAAGCCACCGCAATACCACCAATTCCTAAACCTGCAATGAGCGTGAGCACATTAATTTTAAAGACCAAACCCAGTACCACAAAAACCGCAATGATATAGGTAACAATTTTTACCAATTCTTTAACGAATGGAATCAGTTGGTCGTCGGTTTTTGATGTTGTTAATGAGCCACGGTAAGAAAAAACCAATGCCACAAAATCAATGATTCTTAAAAATGTCCAGGTAATTCCGAATATTAATAAAAACAAATAAAGTTTATCAATTACATCAAAATAAGTAAGTGAACTTTGTTTTCTTTTAAAAATAATTTCTTCAAAAGGATAGCTCAATTGACTAATGGCCCAGTACACAATAGACACTGAAATCAATAGCTCTAGCGGTTTTACTAATAGCTCTACAAATTTTTCGCCATTCACATCGGCTGCAAATTTTTTGAAAAACTTGAACAACAATCGACTGATTGTTCTAGAAAAAAATCTTAAAAAAAGGAATCCTAAAATAATAATTCCAATAAACCACGCATATTGTAAAGCGGTGTTTCCAAAATAATGTTGATGACTAATTTTTAAAAATTCGTTGATCATACCAATTGTTTTAATGCAATTTCAAATGAAGTTTTTGCGATGCCTTTTTTAGCATTATTGTTATCGTAAGTTTTTTGGATTGCTTTTTTAATGATCGCAGAAGTGTCATTGAAAATGGCTTCGTCGGTCATGGAAACGCCCGGCTGCATGAGGTATGCGAACACTCTTGCCATACCACAATTGGCAATAAAATCTGGAATAATACTTAAATGATCATCTGCAAAATCGCTAATCGGACCAAAAAATATTTCTTGATCTGCAAATGGCACATTCGCACCACAAGCAATTACCGATAAACCACTGGCCATCATTTTTTCTACTTGATCTTTGGTAACCAATCTAGAGGCTGCCGCCGGAACAAAAATATCTGCCGAAGTTTGCCATATGCTTTCGTTAATTTCTGCGAATGGAATTAATTTTTGGGCTACTAACGTGTTTTGTGATCGATCGTTAAATAATTTAGTCATTTCTTCCATGCTAAATCCTTGTTCATTAATTATACCACCCACGCGATCGATAATACCCACAACCTTTGCGCCCATCTGTGTTAAATAATATGCTGCTGCTGCACCAACATTGCCAAAGCCTTGTACAATGGCTTTCTTATCCTTTAAATCGCCGCCATAAACGCTATAATAATGTGCAATGGAAACGGCCACACCATAACCAGTAATCATATCGGCAATCACATATTTTTTGCTTAAGTCTGGCGAAAAGTTTTTGTCTTCAATTACTTTAGCAACGCCATATCTTAATTGTCCTATTTGTTTAATCTTATCGTTTTCTCTGGATTTAAAGTGTCCGTTAATAACGCCTTCTTGAGGATGCCACAATCCGCATGCTTCTGTCATTGGAATTACTTCGTGAATTTCATCAACATTTAAATCGCCGCCCGTTCCATAATAATTTTTCAATAATGGAATTACAGCTTGATACCATCTTGCTAACACTTCTTTTTTGCGAGGATCTGCTGGATCAAAATTAATACCCGATTTTGCACCGCCAATGGCTGGTCCAGAAACAGTAAATTTTACTTCCATTGTTTTGGCTAAAGATTCTACTTCGCGTTTGTCTAATCCTTTGCGCATGCGTGTTCCGCCGCCAGCTGCTCCGCCTCTTAAAGAGTTAATTACCACCCAACCTTCGGCATCGGTTAGGGTGTCTTTCCATTCAAACACTACTTCTGGTCTTTTTTCTTCGTATTTCTTTAGTAAATCTTTCATGTTTTTAGATTGGTATTTGTGCCGATTGATTCAGCAAATTTGATAAAAAATGGCGCATCAACAAATTAAATTGTGATTGTTGGAGCATCGCCGAGTTCATTCACTCCCATCCCTCGGCCTTAAATAAAAAAACCCCGCTATTGCGAGGTTTTAAAATATGTTGTAAAGGATTAATAACTTCCTCTTTTTTCTTTGATTCTAGCTTTTTTACCAGTTAAACCACGTAAGTAGTATAATTTAGCTCTTCTAACGGCACCTCTAGAATTAACTTCTAATTTATCGATGTTAGGAGAGTTTACTGGAAAAATACGTTCTACACCAATAGAATTTGATACTTTACGTACAGTGAATGTTTCGTTAGCACCAACTCCATTACGTTGAATAACAACGCCTTGGTATTGCTGAATACGCTCTTTAGCGCCTTCTTTAATTTTATAGTGAACAGTTACCGTATCGCCAGGATTGAATGTTGGCAATGCATTTTTTGGTGTTTGTTCGTTAACAAATTTTACTAAGTCCATGGTTTAAAGCCTTTAAAAACGATTTTTTAACTGTAAAAATCGGATTGCAAGTATAGGGAAATTTTATCAACAAAAAAATAAAATTTAAACTTTTATGGCTTTAGGGGCAGTTTTGTTGTTAATAACTACGAGAGCAGGTCGGGTCGACGCGTTTTTGTATGAGCCAAAGCTTGCTCAAATCGCCATTTTTCGACTTCTGGTGTATTTCCGCTCAATAAAATATCGGGCACTTTGTGTCCTCTAAAATCTGCAGGTCGGGTATACACCGGTGGACTCAATAAATCATCTTGAAAAGAATCAGAAAGCGCAGACGTTTCGTCGTTTAACACGCCGGGTATTAAACGCACTATGCTATCTACCAACACCGCTGCTGCTAATTCTCCGCCACTGAGTACATAATCTCCTATAGAGATTTCTTTGGTCACATAGAGCTCCCTAATGCGTTGGTCGATGCCTTTGTAATGACCGCACAACAATAATAAATTTCCCTTTAAAGATAGTTCGTTGGCGATTTGTTGTTTGAGGGTTTGCCCGTCGGGGGTTAAATAAATAATATCGTCGTAAGTAATTTCTTTTTGCAAATGTTCAATGCAATTGGCAAACGGCTCAATAGACATCACCATTCCAGAGCCACCACCATATTGGTAGTCGTCAACATTTTTATGTTTATCGTTACTATAATCTCTTAAATTATGCACACGAATATTTACCAAACCCTTTGTTTGTGCACGTTGCATAATAGAATGCGCAAAGGGGCTTTCCAATAAAGCCGGAAGTACCGTAATGATATCTATGTTCATCATGCTAACTTAAATAAATTGCCAATAAACCATCGGGTAATTCGACCAATATTTTTTTCGCTTCTTGATCAATTGATTTTACAAACTGGTCGTTGATTGGAAATAACACTTCTTTGTTTTGATACACCATGCTAGCCATGGTTTGTTGTGGCATTTCTTCTATGCTATTGATGATGGCTAGTTCTCCCAATTGGGTATCTTCTACAAAATAACCTACTAAATCTTTTACTTTAAAAGCTTTCGACTCTTTGGGTTTGTTTTTTTTATAGATTAAAACTTTTTTGTTGACTAGTGGACTGGCTTGATCGATGTGTTCAACGCCTTCTAAATAGAGGTATGCAACAGGTTCTTGCATGCGAAGGGTAGTAATAAAAAATGGAACCGGTTTATTATTGATTTCAATAAATACCGATTCCAAATTTTCATAAGCTTCTGGATTTTCTACTTCAAAATAAAGTTGAACTTCTCCTTTTAAGCCTTTCGTTTTTTTGATAGTTCCTATTTGAAAATACTTGCTTTCGATGGCGTTCATTTCAAGGAAAAATTATTCAGCAGCTGGTGCTTCTGTTTCTTCTGCAGCAGGTGCTTCAGCAACAGGAGTTTCTTCTACAACCGCCACTACTTCTTCTGCAACAGGAGTTTCTTCTGTAGCAACTTCTGCTACAACTACTGTTTCTTCTACAACCTCTTCTACTACTTCTTCTACAACTGGTGTGTTTTTAGCAATAATTGCGGCTGCTTTTTCTTCTTTTTGTTTTGCTTCTGTAGCTAAACGCGCTTTATTGATTGCATCTTTTGATGAAACCAATGTTGATTTTTTAGCATCAACTTTGCTTGTTTTAGCATCTACCCAAGCTGCAAATTTTACATCTGCTTGTTCTTGTGTTAAAGCACCTTTTTTCACTCCACCTTCTAGGTGTTTTTTGTACAATACTCCTTTGTATGAAAGGATAGCACGAGTGGTGTCGGTTGGCTGTGCACCATTGTGTAACCATTGAACAGCAGCATCAATGTTTAAATCGATTGTTGCGGGGTTTGTGTTAGGATTATAAACGCCTAACTTCTCAATGAATTTACCATCTCTTGGAGCACGCGAATCCGCCACTACAATATGATAGAAAGCTCTTTGCTTTTTACCATGTCTTTGTAATCTGATTTTTACTGGCATTTTCTTTTGTTTTTAGTTAATCCCAATGGTATCCATCCAAAGGGAGGGCAAAGATGCGAACAAATGTGGATAATTCAAAATATTATCTAGGAATTCCGCCTTGTGGCATGTTTTTTAACATTTTTAAGGGATTTCCGCCGCCCGAGAACTGTTTCATCATTTTTTTCATGTCATCAAATTGCTTGAGCAACTTGTTTACCTCTTCGATGCTCCTGCCGCTTCCCATCGCAATTCTTTTGCGTCGGGTGCCATTTATTAATTCTGGACTTTCTCTTTCTAAAGGTGTCATGCTATGTATGATCGCTTCTATATGCTTAAAGGCATCGTCCGAAATATCAATGTCTTTGACCATTTTGCCAACGCCCGGAATCATGCCCATCAAATCTTTTAGGTTACCCATTTTTTTGATTTGTTGTAATTGATTCAAGAAATCGCCAAAATCAAATTGGTTTTTTCTAATTTTCTTTTGAATACGCGCAGATTCTTCTGCATCAAATTGTTCTTGCGCACGCTCCACCAAAGAAACCACATCGCCCATGCCCAATATCCTCGAAGCCATACGCTCTGGATAAAACACATCGATGGCTTCTAGTTTTTCGCCCGTACCCACAAATTTGATAGGCTTTCTAACTACTTCCCGAATAGTTAAAGCGGCACCACCCCTGGTATCGCCATCTAATTTTGTTAAAACTACTCCGTCAAAATCTAAGCGATCGTTAAACGCCTTGGCGGTATTCACCGCATCTTGTCCGGTCATGGCATCTACCACAAATAAAATTTCGTGTGGTTGCACACTCGATTTTACGCTGGCAATTTCGTCCATCATTTGCTCATCAACCGCCAATCGACCCGCAGTGTCAATAATAATTACATTGTGTCCTGCGGCTTTTGCTTGTTTAATGGCATCTTGCGCAATTTTAACTGGGTTTTTACTCTCGTAATCGGTAAACACGGGTACATCTATTTGTGCGCCTAATATTTTTAATTGATCTATTGCTGCCGGACGATATACATCGGCCGCCACTAAATAGGGAGATTTACCTTTTGATTTTAAGTAATTAGCTAATTTACCAGAGAAGGTTGTTTTACCCGAACCTTGTAAACCTGCAATTAATATAATGGCTGGATTTGATTTTAAATTTAACTCCGATTTTTCGCCGCCCATTAAAGCAACCAATTCATCGTTAACAATTTTAATCATTAACTGACCCGGAGATACCGATGTGAGTACACTTTGGCCAAATGCTTTTTCTTTAACGCGATCGGTAAAATCTTTTGC
>JBILIO010000029.1:0-12387 GCA_044349915.1 Sphingobacteriales bacterium
GTCTAATAAGGCTTTACGCACTTCTTTAACGGTTTCTGCAACGTTGATTTCGGTAATTTTTCCTTGTCCCTTTAAAATCTTAAAGGCCCTGTCTAACTTATCACTTAAATTATCAAACATGTTTCAATTATTATTAATGCTTACAAAGCTACTAAATAGCACAAGAACTGAAAAGTTTTTCGAAAGGAAGCAAGCTAAATTGTTATTTTTGTTAAATGACTAGTATGCTATTTTTAATCATCGGCTTAGCACTTGGCGGTTTGCTTGGGGTGTTGTATATGCGCAATAAATCGGGCTTGAACCCAATGGATTTCCAAAAAGAAATTCAACTCGAAAAGGAAAAAGCCGGCTTAACTGCTACTTTACAAGAACAAATCAAGCAAATGGAATTGCTTGCCAACGAAAAAGAGCTTTATAAAAATGCAGTGGATAGTAAAGACGCCGAATTAAATGCGGTTAATATTAGAATTGTAAAAGCGGAAGAAGCATTTCGTACACAAAGGGAAAAATTAGAAGAAAAGAAAGTAGAATTGGAAGCGCTACAAACTACGCTTACAAAGGAGTTCGAGAATATTGCCAATAAAATTTTAGACGAAAAATCGCATAAATTTACAGAGCAGAATAAAAATAATTTAGATGTTATTTTAAGTCCGCTGAAAGATCGCATCAAAGATTTTGAAGAGAAAGTAGATCGCTCTTATAAAAACGAAGCCGCAGAACGCAACACACTAAAGGGTTCTATCGAAGAGCTCATGAAATTTACCAATAAAATTTCGGTCGAAGCAACTAATTTAACTAACGCTTTAAAGGGCGATAGTAAGAAACAAGGTAACTGGGGAGAATTGGTTTTAGAAAGAATTTTAGAATCTAGCGGATTAATTGAAGGTCAAAATTATACCCTTCAGGGCAAAGGACTAAACCTTAAAGACGAAGATGGCAATAGGTTTCAGCCCGATGTAATTATTAATTTACCAGACAACAAACACATCGTAATTGATGCAAAAGTTTCTTTGGTTGCGTACGAAAAATTAGTGAACGAAAATACAGAAGAGGGTAGAGATAAATTTATCAAAGAACATTTACTTTCTATTAAAACACATATCACGGGTTTAAGTAATAAAAACTACCACGATTTATATGGCATTAATTCGCCAGATTATGTGCTGCTGTTCGTTCCTATTGAATCGTCGTTTAGCATTGCCATTCAACATGCACAAGATTTATTTGATTTTGCTTGGTCTAAGCGGGTAGTATTGGTTACTCCATCTACGTTGTTTGCAACCTTAAAAACAGTGGCTTCTATTTGGAAACAAGAACAACAATCGAAAAATGCCATCGAAATTGCAACCAAAGCGGGTGCTTTATACGATAAGTTTGTGGGCTTTACCGAAGACATGAAAAGAATTGGCGCGCAAATTAATGGTACACAAAAAACCTACGAAGAAGCTTTTGGTAAACTACATACCGGACGCGGTAGTTTAACTTCTAGTGTAGAAAACCTAAAAAAATTAGGCGCCAAAGCAAGCAAGCAACTTGATAAAAATTTAGTCGACGAGGAAGATAACTTTACGGCCATAGAATAAACTTATTTTGTTTAAACTCTTTTTACCCGATTTAAGCAAACGAGCCATTGGCTTAGATTTGCTGCGTGCTGCAGCCATTTTAATGGTCCTGTATTACCATGCCTGGATATTTGTTGCTGGCTTTTTTCCAAAGGCTGGGCTCTTGTTTTTTTTGGGTTATTGGGGGGTAGAATTATTTTTTGTGCTCAGTGGATTTTTAATTGGGGGCATTTTAATAACAAAAGTTTTACAAGCCGAAACCTTTAGCCTAAACATGCTGGTTGATTTTTGGAAGCGCAGGTGGATTCGAACCATTCCCGTCTATCTCATTGCCTTATTGATTAATTTCTTAAGCATCAATTACCTGGTTACATATCCAACTACTTTTGATTTTCGTTATTTGTTTTTTCTACAAAACATGTTCCATCCGCATCCTGGTTTTTTTCCAGAAGCTTGGAGTTTATCGGTCGAAGAATGGTTTTACATCAGCTTGCCCATTGGTGTTCTGCTGGCATTTATTATTCCAGTAAAAAACAAAGAAAACAGGCTTTTAACCGTTTTTATGCTGCTTTTATGCCTATTTACCTATTTGCGATATACGCAATTCCAAGGACAGTTTGAGCTAAGCGCTTGGGATAAAAATATTCGAAAAGTGGTGGCCTTTAGATTAGATGCCTTAATGTATGGTGTGTTAGCGGCTTGGTTTTTTAAAACCAAAAACAAATTAGTATTACCATATAAAAATACCTTATTGGTAATTGGAATGATACTTGTTCCGCTGGCTTATTTTGTTTTTTATAAAAAATATTTTCCTTTTTTCAATGTCGTTTTTTTTACGAGCGTTAGTTCTTTGGGCTTTGCTTTAAGTTTATTTTATTTTGCAAATTGGAAGGGACCAAAAAACATCAAATTGATAAATGGCATTACTTTTTTAAGCGTGATTTCTTATTCGCTTTACCTTATTCATTATACCTTTTTGTTTCGCATATTAAACAATTTCATTATCGCTAGCACCCTATTAAATGCTAGTGTTTTACTCATTTGCTACCTTTTGCTTTCCATCCTATTAGCAAGTCTATTTCATTATTATTTCGAGAAACCTTTTTTGAAAATAAAAGAAAAAATGAAGGCATAAAAAAAGCCCGAACAAATGTTCGGGCTTTTTAAATTATTTAACGCTAATTAGTATAATACCACTTTAGCCACTTTGCGATTTAAACCGCTAGTTACTTTTACATAGTATACACCATTCGACAATTCGTTACGATTTACAACGTATGATTGTGCAGTTAAGTTTTGTTCGTTTCTTACTACTCTACCTGTTGCATCTAACATTTCAATTGCATAAGCAGCGCCATTTAAGCCTTCTACTCTTACATTTAAAATATCTGCCGCTGGATTAGGGTAAACACTTACGTTTCCTTCTGTAGCAAATGTATTCGTGATTCCTGTTGATGGGAATAATACTCTTGCAATTCTAGGAGCCATGAAGTTTTGAACTGTATCGATATACATTAATGCTCTTGCTTTAGACATGAATGGGTTTGAAGCCAAGCCATTGTTATGGAATGGATCTAACGCATCCCACCATTCCCATGGAGCGCTACCATTAGCTGCACCATTGAACGAGAATAAGGCAGTTAAGCCATTGCTATTAGAAGCTGCTGCTGTAGAATAAGCATCGGTAAATGCTGGTGTTTTAAACACATCATTTACACCTAAACGACTTGCTCTATCTGCAATATCGTATGAACCACTTGCTTCTACAACCAATAATGGAGGATTAGTACCCGGTACATAAACACCACCTGTTTTGTATGGTGCAAATGGATCTAATTTACCTTGCATACCAACAATTGGCACTTCGCCTGCTTCTAACCAAGAAGAATCACCCATTGCACCACCGTAATTGGTAGTCATGTTTACTCTTGAAGAGTAACCTGGATAGTTGTTTGGGTTGTTTAAAGCTGCATTACCACCAAAACCTTCAAAATCTCCAACTGCTTGTTGAATTACATAGGGCATTTGTGTAGTTTGGTTGATGAATTTTAATAATTGAATTTCTGATGGCTTGTTTAAAGTTCCACATGCTAATGAAATATAACCTCCAGATCCTTGACCACACAATACAATTCTGTTGGTATCAATTTTATAAGTGCTTGCACTTGTAGCACCCATAAAACGAAAATAACGAACCGCATTTTTAGTGTCTTGCATACCGCGGTATACTGCATTTAAGATGGTTCCTGTACGAACGTCTTGGTCTCCTTGTGGATTCCAACCCATTCTGTAACCTACTGCAGCAGCAACGTATCCTTTTTTAGCAAATTCTTTACACATTTCAACAATTGAACTGTCATTTCTTGCACCAGTTGGAGATTGATTTAATCCCTTAGGTAAAAAACTTCCTGTGTGTAATACAATTACTAATGGACGCGCCGTTTCTGTATCGCCAGTTGGCTCATAGAAATCTAATTTTAAATCTGACATAACAGGTGCTCCTGTTAGTACCGAATAATTTTGTCCGTAAACAACATTCGGGGTAACGGTTACATTCGTAAATGAATTCGTTACATATCGCTGCGCCATTGCATTTCCTGCAAATAAAGTCGCTGCGATTAATGATAAGAATTGTAAATTTTTCTTCATATTGATTTTTTTATTGGTTTCCTTTTTTAAATATAGTTTATTCTGCTTAATTCATCAATTTTTCTAGTTATTTTTTGCCAAATCAAAGGTAGCCGAAAAATAAGCCATTCGGCCTACATATGGCCCACCATATACTTGAAAGCTCTTTTTATCGAATAAATTAGAAGCACCAAGCTTAAAAGTCATGTTTAGTTTGGGTACCGTTTTGCTCACTTGGGCATCGAATAAATCGTAGGTTGGCACAAATCCTGTAAACTGCGGAGAGCCTTCAAATTGGAAGCCTTGAATCCATTTATAGTTTACACTAAAGCTCCAATTAATTAGGTGAATTTGTCCAATATAGGTGTCTAAATCTCTTGCGGCTAATCCGATATTAAATTTATGTTCGGGTGTATTAAACGCAGGAATAATTGGGTCTATAGAGCCTTTTAAATTCAATACATTCCAAGAATAATTTCCGGTTAATGCATAAAAATTGTGGAAGAAATAAGACAAGCCCACCGAAAAACCTTGTGTGGTAACGATCTCTTTCGAGTTGGCTGCTACTCGATATGCATCTGCTGTAATTACCCTTTTATTAAGCGTATCAATTTTGGTATCCATACCCAATTTATAACCTAAAAAGTCGGTGTAAATACTGAAATAATAACTCGCATCTAAAAACAAGGCCTTTCCTAAGGTAGCACGATAGCCTATTTCAGCGGTTTTAACTTTTTCTGGTTTAACCGGATCAACATCAAAATATTGTAAGGAATCTAGTTTTTGAGAGTTGAAAAAAGCAAACAAAGAGGGCACCGTTATGAGCGAATCAAAACCGTTGATATTACCCACTAACCTTGCACGGCCCACATTAAAATATAAAAATTGATCAGCCAGTGTTGGATTTCTAATGGCAGACGAAAATGAAAAACGAAATACATCTTTTTTATCATTCGTATATACTGCCGAAGCCGCTGGCGATACTACATAATCAAAGTTTTGGTTTTTATCTATCCTGCCGGTTGCATTTAATTTTAAGCGATTATTCAATAATCTTTTTTCGTAACCAGCATAAAAACCAAACTCAGAATTGGTAATTACGCGGCCCGCTGTGTCACTAAATATAGTACCCCTAGAGCTTGGTGTATATCTTCTAAAGTTACCCCCAAACAACACTTCGTCGGCATTAGCTAGCACTACTTTGCGTTCGGCTTGTAAATGGTACAAAGCAGATTTATCATAAAACTTGGAGCCGCCTTCTGTAAAAGAAGTTTTTTGTGTAATGCTATTCATCGCAGAATCAAATCTTTCGGTACCTGGCTCAAACCTATCTACATAAGGGTATCCAGCGTTTTGATAAATGGTGCTGGTTGGGTTTGCGCCTTGTGGCGAAGTGCCCAAGTTTGCAAAATAAGACGCTTCTTGGTGCCAAGCTTTTACAGAATCGGTGTAAACATTCAAAACAGAATCTGCTGCATCGAAATCAAATGGAAATGTTTGTGGTGGATAGCCTGGTAATTTTCGCGCTCTTTTAGAAATAAAATTAGCCCAATAATTTCGGTAGTCGCCGCTCCAGGTGGTGCCCACCAAGCCCGTTCCGCTTGACGATGGCTTATGTAAATCTTGTAATAATTGTGCGGTAAAAACAGCATCGTATGAATTGCCCGCATCTTCGTGCGTAGAGTAAGCGCGCACAAACCAGTTTTCTCCTTTAAACTCTAATCTGTTTTGAAAAAACAAAATGTCTTTTAAACTATACCTGTTATCGCCTTGATAAACCGTGGTGCCGTTACCCATGTTAAAGGCATAGATTAATTCGGTGCTAGGATTAAGTTTATAATGTAATGCAGAAGCTAATTTTAAATTTTTTGTATTATAATCTACTAGGTCTTTTTCTTCGTAACCATTACGGTGCCATATGCCTAGGCCCGGGTAGTTAACTCTTCCGTTTTTATCTGATGAGTTATTTCCACGCGGATCAAAATTTTCATCTCCATATCTATTCACCGCATCGTATCCACCAGGGTTGTTTATACCCACAGTAGATTGTGGTGTTGCAGCCATATTGGTAGCTTCCCAATCATACGCTCGCATGTAATAAATATTTGTTTTAAAGGCGAACTTATCTATGCCATTTCTGTTTTTATATACCCTTGCATAACGAATCGCAGATTCAAATAATCCGCGTTCACCTACTTTAGACATTACTGTTAAACCCGGAGAATTAAAGGGGTTGCGGGTTTGCATACTGATAACGCCATTAAATGCGTTTGGACCAAAAAAGGCCGAACTCGCACCTACAATTAAATCTACTTTTTGTACATCAATTTCGGAAGAACCTAAAAAATTTCCCAAAGAAAAATTGAGGCCTGGCGCTTGGTTGTCTACTCCATCTATTAATTGTAAAGACCTTACCGGCGATGTACTATTGAAACCCCTGGTGTTGATGACCTTAAAACCAATACTTGCCGCGGTTAAATCAACTCCTTTTAATTGGCCTAAGCCTTCGTAAAAATTTGCAGCAGAGGTTTGTTTAATGGAAATTAAATCCATCGACTCTACGGTAAGCGGCGCTTCTTTTTGTTTTTCGGTAAGTCTAGAAGACTGCACCAGCGCAACTTTGCTGGTTACTACATTTTCTTCTAATAAAACATCAATATTGGTTTTGTTTTTAGAAACCTGCAGCTCTATTGGTTTATAACCCAAATAGGTAATCAATAATGTTTTATTGTTGCTTAGGTCGAGGTTTAATACAAATCGACCATTGAGATCGGTGTTGGTTCCTTGTGCGGTTCCTTTTACAGATACCGTTGCCGAATATATTCCTTGTCTGGTGATTTTATCTTTTACGCTACCGGAAACCTTTTGGGTTTGTGCTTTTGCAGCATTCAAACCAAAAAACAATAAAAATACAAGACTTGCTTTTTTTGTTTGATTAAGTGCTTTTTTAATCATCGGATTTTTTTTATAAAATTCAATTTAGTAAAAAAATATAATAGGTGTTCATATTGTCGCAAATGGGGGTGATTAGGCCGCTTCTGCCAACAGCTTAATTGCCCGCAAAAGCATTCCAGCCTTGCGCCTGGAGTGGATATACTTTTTCGTTTTTGCTAACCATAACGGTTCCCGATGCTTCATCGGTCATGTGGCCAATGATGGAAAAAGAAATTTGACCTTTTATTTTTTCGAAATCCGATTGACTCACGGTAAAAAGTAATTCGTAGTCTTCGCCGCCATTGAGCGCGCACATGCTAGGATCTAAATTAAAATCTCGCGCAGCATTAATGGTAACCGGATCAATCGGAATTTTTTCTTCGTAAATGGTACAGCCTAGTTTTGATGATTTACTTAAATGAATTAATTCCGAAGCCAAACCATCCGACACATCTATCATTGCGGTTGGAAGCACTTCTATTTCTGCTAATAAATCTATCAGGTCTTTTCGGGCTTCTGGCTTTAATTGTCTTTCTATAATATAATCGAAACCGGCTAACTCTGGCTGCATTTGCGGGTTTGCTAAAAACACTTGTTTTTCTCTTTCTAAAATTTGTAAACCCATATACGCTGCGCCTAAATCTCCAGACACACAAATTAAATCATTTATTTTAGCGGTATCTCTTTGAACAGCACTTGCACCCACTGGTAAAATTCCAACAGCGGTTACGCTGATAACCAATCCCTGCTTAGATGAGGAGGTATCGCCACCTACTAAATCAACGCCATATTTATTGCAAGCCAATAACATGCCCGCATATAATTCTTCGACTGCTTCTAAAGAAAATCTACTAGAGAAACCTAACGAAACCAGCACCTGTGTTGGCTTTGCGTTCATAGCATAAATATCACTTAGGTTTACCATAATTGATTTATATCCCAAATGTTTGAGTGGCACATAAGCCAAATCAAAATGAACGCCTTCTAATAATAGATCGGTACTCAATACGGTTTGTTGTGCTTCATGATTTATAATGGCAGCATCGTCGCCCACACCTTTTATGGTTGTGCTGTTGTGGAGCGTAATGTTTTTACAAAGGTGTTCGATTAATCCGAATTCACCTAAAGAAGCAATTTCTGTACGGCCTGTATTTTCAAACATAATAAGGTATTAAAATATGGTGTCTTTTATTTCTTGATTATTTTTATGCGGATAGTCTGTGGTATAATGTAAGCCTCGACTTTCCTTTCGCAAAGTAGCTGATTTTATGATAATATAGGCTACTTGAATTAAGTTTCTTAGCTCACACAAAGGCACAGACACCTTGGTTTGTTTGTAAAAACTTTCGGTTTCCTCGTAAATTAATTTCAAGCGACGCATCGCTCTTGCTAATCTAAAATCGGATCGAACAATGCCCACATAATCACTCATAATTCTTTGTACTTCTCTTAAATTATGTGTCACTAAAATATCTTCGTTAGATTGGGAGGTTCCCAAATCGTTCCAAGCTGGAATGTTTGTACAATTTTCTATGGCATCAATTTCTTTTTTGGCAGAGTCGATGGCTCGATGCGCAAATACCAAAGCTTCTAATAAAGAGTTTGATGCTAAACGGTTGGCGCCGTGTAAGCCGGTGGCTGCGCACTCTCCGCAGGCATATAAATTTTGAATACTCGATTTGCTGTTTTCATCGACTAAAATTCCACCACACATATAATGCGCTGCGGGCACCACGGGTATTAAGTCTGTACTCATGTCTATGCCAATGCTTAAACATTTGGCGTAGATATTTGGAAACTCATTTAAGAGCGCAGATTTTTCGATGTGACGCATATCTAAATACACGCAGTCGGCACCAGATTTTTTCATTTCTGCATCAATGGCTCTTGCCACAATATCTCTTGGTGCCAACGAACCCCTTGCATCTACTGCATTTACAAAAGCTTCGCCTGTTTTGTTTTTTAAAATTCCGCCATGCCCTCTTAAGGCTTCCGATATTAAAAAACTTGGATATACACCTGGTTCATAAAGTGCGGTTGGATGAAATTGTATAAACTCCATGTTTCGTACTTTTCCTTTGGCACGGTAAACCATACTCAAACCGTCGCCAGTAGCAATGGTTGGGTTAGTGGTGGTGCTATAGGCGTGACCCGCGCCCCCGCTGGCCATCAGGGTAATTTTAGCACTAATGGTTTCGATCTGATGATTAATGGTATTCAGCACATACACACCAAAACAAGTTTTCTCCGCATTTTTATCAACGGTTTTTCCTAGGTGGTGTTCGGTGATTAACTCTAATGCAAAGTAGTGGCTATAAATTTCGATGTTCGGGTTTTGGTGTACCTTGTCTAATAATACTTGTTCTATTTCTAATCCGGTTATATCTTTAAAGTGTAATACGCGGTGCGCAGAGTGGCCACCTTCTTTTGCTAAATGATAATCGCCAATGGGGTTCTTGTCAAAATTAATTCCATAATCTATTATTTCTTGAATGCGCTCGGGCCCTTGTTTCACCACCATTTCAACAATTGCTGTATCGCAGAGTCCATCGCCAGCAACCAGCGTGTCGTTAATGTGGTTGGCATAACTATCTGCTTTATCAATTACTACCGCCACCCCACCTTGTGCATATTTGGTGTTCGATTCTTCTTCGTTCGCTTTGGTTATAATACAAACCTTTCCGTATGCAGCGGCTTTTAATGCAAAACTCAAACCCGCAATACCCGAACCGATGATCAAAAAATCTGTTTTTTTCATTTATCACCTTTTATTATTGTGCATAAGCCGCCTTTTGCTGTTGATAAAATGCGCAGAACTATAGGATAAGTTTTTAATTTGATCAAGCAAGTAAAGTTATCCTCCATTTCTCCGCAAAATTGCGCAGCTTATACACAAATTGTTCACAAATTTAACAATACTCTTATCAACTGAATAACAATTCATAAGTATCTCACAATTGTTAGTTGTATGATTATTAGGCTTTTAATGGGCTGCGCTTGTTTATAAGATGTGAACAACACGTATATAACTTCGTATTTATAAAAATTTCCCAAAGTTGTTAGGCTTATCAACGCCTTCATCATCACCATCAATTTCTTTTTAAAAAGAAAAATGATATTTTATTATACCGTTAATAATTTACAATTTTGAATATGCTTGCTACGCTTTCAGAAAATAAAATAATTGATGAATTAAATGAAAAAGGTTTTTTGGATTTTCCAATTGATCCAACATTAGATTTAATTGCAGCAATAAATAAATTAAAGAAAGAAAAGAACGCCGTTATTTTAGCACATTATTATCAAGATTCGGATATTCAAGATATCGCAGATTATATTGGTGATAGTTTAGGTTTGTCTCAACAAGCAGAAAAAACAAATGCAGATATGATTGTATTTGCAGGTGTTCATTTTATGGCAGAAACAGCCAAAATATTATCGCCAAATAAAAAAGTTATTTTACCCGATTTAAAAGCCGGTTGTTCTTTGGCAGATTCTTGTAAACCATCTGATTTTAAGTTATTTAAGGTTAAATATCCAGATCATTTAGTGATATCTTATGTGAATTGTTCAGCTGAAATTAAAGCCCTAACAGATATTGTTTGTACTTCTGCTAATGCTGTACAAATTGTAAATTCCTTAGCTAAAGATCAAAAAATAATTTTTGCTCCCGATAAAAACCTAGGTGCTTATGTAAATAAAATAACGGGCCGAAATATGTTATTGTGGAATGGCGCTTGTATGGTTCATGAAGTTTTTTCTTTAGAAAAAATTAATAAAATAAAAGTTAGCAATCCAAATGCATTATTATTAGCACATCCAGAATGCGAAGAAGCAATTTTAAATTCTGCAGATTTTATCGGTTCTACCACTGCTTTATTAAATTATAGTAAAACATCTGAATGCACCGAATTTATTGTTGCTACAGAGTCTGGTATACTTCATCAAATGATATTAGCCAGTCCAACCAAAACATTTATTCCTGCACCTCCAATTGCAAATTGTGCCTGTAATGATTGCCCACACATGAAATTAAATACCTTAGAAAAAATTTATAATTGTTTAAAATACGAATCACCAGAAATTATTTTATCAGATGATTTATTAAACAATGCCAAAAAACCAATTATCGAAATGTTACGTTTATCTAAACAACTAGGTTTATAAATTATGCCAATTATTAAAGCAGTTAAAGGAATTCTTCCTATTATTGATTCATCGGTATTTATTGCCGATAATGCTACAATTGTAGGCCAGGTAACCATTGGAGCAGGTAGTAGTGTATGGTTTAATGCAATTATTAGGGGCGATGTAAATACCATTACCATTGGCGAACGAACCAATATTCAAGATGCGGCTATGATTCATTGTACCTATCAAAAAGCAAGCACGTTTATTGGTAACGATGTGTCAATTGGTCATTTAGCTATTGTACATGGTTGCACGATTAAAGATCATGTTTTAATTGGTATGCGCGCTTTGGTAATGGACCATGCTGTGGTGGAGCCTTATTGTATTATTGCTGCTGGTGCATTGGTATTAGAAAACACGATTTGTGAAAGCGGTTATATTTATGCTGGATCTCCGGCAAAAAAAATCAAAGAAATTTCGGAAGAACAAAGAAAATTATTAGATAAGTTACCCGAGAATTACCAACTCTATACTACTTGGTTTTAAGGCTAATTTCTAAATCCCAATTTACCCTCACCTTAATGTTTCCTGGATAATAGTTTACTTTTTCTGCTTGTTGTTTTAACAGATAATTACCCGTATCCCAGCTATTATTGTTGTTTTCATCGTTTATGATCCGCAACTTATATTCACCAGGATTCAACAACTTAATGTTTATTTTCTCTGCTTTACTAATTACCCTATATATTACTTTCTCTCCAATTAAGAGTTCATATATGATTTGATTTGTACTAGGGTTTGTATTGATGATGAGGTTTCCAAAACTTTCTTCGTTGTAAGATTTCACTTGATATTTAATAGCCTTATTTTGGTCCATGTTCCAATTTAACATGGTACTATCTGCTATAATCAATTCATATTTTTTATTTATCTCAAACGGATAATTGATTATTATTTCTTTAGTATTATCACTTAGTTTGGCATTCAATTTAATATACTTTAGACTATCTGTTTTTAAATAAATAGAATCATTATTTAAAATTGTTAAGGGCAGCAAACTATTAATATATATGGTATTTGCGGGGTTTTGATAATTGTTGATATCTAATTTTAAGAAGCTTTTCTGTTTATC
>JBILIO010000130.1:0-5245 GCA_044349915.1 Sphingobacteriales bacterium
TACAATTTTAACTTCCGATTTGGAAACAAATGCAAGATTCTTATCTCCCGTATCAAAGCTTTCTCGATACCCATCTGGAATAATGCGATAATTACTTTTAAGTAATTTTAAATTACTAGGATTGTAGGTTTTAATTCCAATTTGTGGCAAGGAAACATATAGCTCTCCCCTAAAAAGTGCCATCAGACTCTCCCCAGTGGCCGCAATTTTTATTTGCTGCACTGTTTTCCCATTGACAATTTTTTTAAGAAAGCCCGATTTTGTTATGACCACAAAAGCACTGTCGGAGATAGGTTGTACATCAACTATAGGCTCATCGAATATTTTTTTGTATTGATATTTATTCAAATCAAAAACAAGTAATCCGTTTTTTTCGTAGTTTACATAAATAAAATTATTAAGTTTTTTGATTTTACTTATACCTAAATATTTATACTTACTTTCCTTTGGAAAAAATTCATTGAAGTTACTGCCGTCAAAACGCACTAAACCACTTTCGGTGCCCAGCCATAAAAAACCATCATCATCTTTAAGTATTTCGGAAATAAACTTTTGATAAAGTCCAAGGCCTTCGTCGTATATCTTTGCAGTATAATTTTGTGCAAAAGAATTTAGAGCAAACAACTGCACCAAAATCAAAAAACACAAAAACCTATAAGACTTTGAAACTAAATAACGCATGTTAATTATTTAAATAATTACTAAATGTAATAGCTATTGCACTAAAAAAAAAAGAGATGCCCGAAAACAAAAAAACCCCACATGAAGTGAGGTTTTTGTGGTGATACCTGGATTCGAACCAGGGACACAAGGATTTTCAGTCCTTTGCTCTACCAACTGAGCTATATCACCCTTTTTGGTCTGCAAATGTAACCGCTTTTTCCGGTTCTGAAAACTTTTTTTGAAAAAAGATGCCATTAGCCCAATTTAAAAGGTTTTTTTGCTATAAAATTCTCCAAAGAGGTGCCGATTTATTAAATTCGTATGCAAATTAGATGCCCTATGATTCTTCAATTCCTATTTCTTATTTTATTAATTGCCGCAGCAGGACTTTTTGCTAAAAACATTTCTAAAATTAGGCGTAATATTTTACTAGGCAGAGACTTAGATTTAAGCGACCAAAAAGGCTTAAGGTGGATGAATCTATTGAAAATTGCCTTAGGTCAAAGTAAAATGGCTGCTAAACCCATTCCATTCTTAATGCACCTGTGCCTTTATGTTGGATTTGTCATTATCAATATTGAATTGATAGAAATTGTAATCGACGGATTAGCAGGCACCCATAGGGTTTTTGCCCCAATGATGGGTAGTTTATATAATTTCTTGATAGCTAGTTTCGAATGGTTAGCTTTTTTGGTTTTATTGGCTTGCGTTGTTTTTATCAGCAGAAGAAATTTAATTAAACTCAAAAGGTTTAATGGTACCGAAATGACCAAATGGCCAAAGTCGGATGCTAATTATATTTTGGTTATTGAAATTTTATTGATGACGGCATTTTTAACAATGAATGCTGCAGATGCAAAATTACAATTTCTCAATGTGGAACACTACATAAAAGCAGGTTCGTTCCCAGTGAGTGCTTTTTTACAAAACATTTTACCGAATGATGCGGCAAGCTTAATTGCTATCGAAAGAACTTGTTGGTGGTTTCATATTATTGGCATTTTTGCTTTTTTAAACTACGTGCCTTATTCTAAACATTTGCATATTTTATTTGCTTTCCCAGCTAGTTATTACGGAAGTTTAAATGCAAAAGGTAAAATCAATAACATGCAAAGTGTGAGCAACGAAGTGAAAGCGATGCTTGATCCAACTTTTGTTCCCGTTCAAACAGAAAACCCCGGAAGATTTGGCGCAAAAGATGCAACAGATTTAAATTGGAAAAATCTTTTAGATAGTTACGCTTGTACCGAATGCGGAAGATGTACTTCGATGTGCCCTGCAAATCAAACAGGAAAACTTTTATCGCCGCGTAAAATAATGATGGATACGCGTGATAGAATTACCGAAATTGGAAAAAATATAGACTTGCATGGAAAAGATTTTAAAGACGATAAATCTTTATTGGATCAATATGTATCTAGAGAAGAGTTGTGGGCTTGTACCACTTGTAATGCGTGTACAGAGGCTTGCCCAATCAATTTAGATCCGTTGTCTATCATCATAGAATTAAGAAGGTATTTAGTAATGGAAGAATCGGCAGCGACTGCAAGTTTAAATACCATGCAATCGAATATAGAAACCAATGGTACCCCATGGAAATTTGCGAATAGTGAAAGAGCTAATTGGACTAACTAAAAAAATGACGCATTTAAAAGAAACAAAAAACGAAACTGGTGAATTAATTAGTCCTGTACTACCCGAAGAAATTAAAAATTATTTGATTGATATTGACGGTACGGTTTGCGATGATATTCCAAACGAAGAACCATGGCGCATGAAAGATGCACAGGTGTTTCCGGGTGCGCTTGCTACTTTAAATAAATGGTTTGAGCAAGGACATATCATCACCTTTTTTACATCCAGAACAGAAGAACACCGAGCAGTAACCGAAGAATGGTTGAACGAAAATGGATTTAAATACCATGGTATTTTATTTGGCAAACCTAGGGGCGGCAATTACCATTGGGTAGATAATCATATTGTTCGCGCCACTAGATATGAAGGTCATTTTACCGACCTTGTTTTAACTGATGCAAAAATTCAAGTATTTAATAACGAATCATAATAGAGCATAAAGATGGAATTTAAAGTGCCTACAATGGCCCAAATGATTGCAAATGGGGAAACTCCAGAGATTTTATTTTGGGTTGGTTGCGCAGGTAGTTTCGACGAACGCGCGCAAAAAATAACGAAAGACATTGCAAAAATTTTGCATCATGTTGGCTTAAAATTTGCCATTCTTGGTACAGAAGAAAGTTGCACTGGCGATCCTGCTAAAAGAGCGGGTAACGAATTTTTATTTCAAATGCAAGCCATGGCAAACATCGAATTGCTTAATGCTTACGATATAAAAAAAATAGTAACCGGATGTCCGCATTGTTTCAATACGATTAAAAATGAATACCCCGAATTAGGCGGCAATTACGAAGTAATTCATCACACCCAACTTATTCAAGGATTAATAGACGAAGGAAAATTAAAAGCAAGCAATGGCGAATTTTTCAAAGGAAAAAAAATAACTTACCACGACCCATGCTATTTAGGTAGAGCGAATGGGGTATACGAAGCACCGCGCGAAATTTTGCAACAATTAGATGCCGATTTAGTGGAGATGAAAAGATGTAAAACCAATGGCCTATGTTGTGGCGCCGGAGGTGCACAAATGTTCAAAGAGCCAGAAAAAGGAGATAAAGATATCAATATAGAAAGAGTGGAAGAAGCGCTTTCGCTTAGTCCTAATATTATAGCAGCTGGTTGCCCATTTTGTATGACCATGCTCAGCGACGGGGTAAAACATTTTGAAAAAGAAAATGAAGTGCAAGTATTAGATCTTGCAGAAATAACAGCAAAAGCAAACGGCTTATCTTAAAAAAATGAATACGAATTACAGCGTTTGGGTATACCAAATCAATAGAAAATTAAATGCGCAAGAAGAAGCCCTAATTTTAGCAAAATTGCAAGATTTTGCTGATAATTGGACTGCGCATCAATCTCCTTTACCTGCAAATGTGCTCATTAAATACCATCAATTTATTATATTAACAGCAGACGAAAGCAGCATAAAAGCGAGTGGTTGCGCCATCGATAGCGCTACGCATGCCATGCAAAGTATCGAAAATGACTTTAAGCTAAACCTTTTCGATAGGCAATTGTTTACTTATAAAATAGCCGAAGAAGTTTTTACCCTAAATGCAACAGATTTTCAATTGGCAATAGACAATGGGATTATCAACGAAGACACCTTAGTCTTTAATAATTTAGTGCACAATGCCGAAGAGTTCGCTAACAAATGGGAAGTTGCTTTAAAAAATAGTTGGCACCGCAATTTATTTAATTTAAAAAATGAAACAATTGAAAAATAAATTAACATTACTACTATTTACCGCTGTTTTCTTTGCGCATTGCAAACCCGAAAGCCCCGCAATTCCTGCTACACAAACTAGCACTATTGCCATATCTTTTAATCATTTTATTGCGGATAGCTTATTAGTTTTAAACACCAAAAATTATAGTAATTCCATTGAACAAAATTTTACAGTAGATAAATTCAATTATTTTATCTCAAATATTATTTTAGAAAAAACCGATGGTACGAGTTACATTGTACCGCAAGACAGTAGTTATTTTTTAATTAAAAGTTCGAATAAAGCAAGTCAAAATATTAATATTAAAAATATTCCTGTAGGCAATTATCGCAAAATATCTTTTATGATTGGTGTAGATAGCACTAGAAGCACTATGCCTGCAAGCGCCAGAACAGGAGCATTAGACGTTGGTGCTGCAGCTGCCGATATGTATTGGACCTGGAATACTGGTTATATATTTTTAAAATTACAATGCATGCCAATTATTGCTAAAGGTGGCGATTCGAGTGCGGCAATTCCATATGTATATCATATTGGCGGATATGGCGGCTTAAATAATCCTACTTTAAATAATATTCGATTAGTGAATTTAAATTTTGGGGAGAACCTAAACTTAACCTCGAATAGTACCACTGCAAAAATTATTATCAAAGCAGATGCGCTGAAAGTACTTGAAGGAAGTACGCAAGTGAATTTAAATAGCACTCCTACGGTTATGCTCACTCCTTTCTCTGCAAATATTGCCAATAATTATCAAAACATGTTTAGCATCATTAATATTATCAACTAGCAAAATGCGCGCCTTTAAAATCTTATTCGCTTCCTTATTCTTTATAGTGCTTAGCCAAGCATGTACAAAGGAAATTAATCCAGAGGCAAACTTTATAGGTTTTGAAGCACCCCTTAATTTTCCATTAGTACACTATAATTTTACTATCAACCCTGTAAATAAAGCAGGTTTTGATTTAGGTAAAAAATTATTTTACGATGGTATATTGTCTAGAGACGGTTCTATATCTTGCGGTAGTTGTCATCAACAAGCCGCTGCCTTTGCTCATTTAGACCATACGCTAAGTCATGGTATAGATGATAAACTTGGTAAAAGAAATGCACCTGTAATTCAAAATACAGCATGGCAAGAATATTTTGGATGGGATGGTGGTATTTTTCATTTAGATGATTTTCCTATCGATCCTATTACCAATCCAGTAGAGATG
>JBILIO010000132.1:0-5182 GCA_044349915.1 Sphingobacteriales bacterium
TAAAAAATTGATTTATTAAGAATTATCTTAATTCTAAAAATTTATTATAGTCGATTTCCTTGCTATCAAGGGTAATAACCGTTTTTAAGTGCTCAAATACCTTTTGGTTTCTAACCTCATCTAATAAACGAGAAGATTGTTCTCTGTTTTGTAAAAAGTTCATGGCATATTGCTCCAATTGTTCTTCGGTAAGTGGCTGAGGACTGTACATCTTAAATTGCGCATCAATTCTCTTTTTAGCCAAATCCACTACTTCTTGAGATTGAATTTCGATGGCATTATCTTTCATAATGCGATTCTCCATTAAGGTCCACTTTAAGTTTTTCGCAAAATCGTCGTATTGTTCGGCAATTTGTTCGTCGCTTAGTTTGTTTTCGTTGCTTACTTTTAACCAACGCTTTAAAAACTCATCTGGCAAGTTAATTTTAAACTTATCCACCCCATAGGCCACTAAATCTGTTTGCAATTTACGGTCTGCGTTTTCTTGCATAATGCCAATTAATTCTTCTTTCATTTTTTCAATGAAAGCAGCTTCAGAATCAACCGCACCTGGTCCATAAATTTTATCGAAAAATTCTTGATTCATATCTGCTTCTTCCATTCTGTTGATGTTTTTCACTTTCAACTGGAAATTAGATTTTAAATCTTTTGCCATGTCTTCTTCTACATTTAATAAACGAGCAATTTGATGCGCATCGTTTTTATATGCTTTTTGAATATCAAAAACAGTTTGATCGTCTTTTTTTAATCCTACTAAAGACTTTTTTGTTTTTGCATCATCGATTAGGTCTAATCTGATAGAAGCGGTATTAACAATTCCGCCTTCAAATACAGTACCATCGGGAGATAGCTGTGTTAACTCTCCATAAATAACATCTTCTTCTGTTACAACATCTGGATTAGACATTTTACCATAACTTCTACGAATATTTTTTAATCTGGAAGCTAATGTTTCTTCGTCTATACGCACTTTGTAATGCGTCACTTTATCTTTAGCCGAAAAAGTATCTTTAATTTCTGGAGCCATTCCTAATTCAAAACTGAATTCAAATGATTCGTTATAATCCCATTTTGGTTGATACGAATCGTCTTCTTTTGGAAGTGGTTGACCCAAAACTTCT
This sequence comes from Sphingobacteriales bacterium, assembly GCA_044349915.1. GTDB lineage: Bacteria > Bacteroidota > Bacteroidia > Sphingobacteriales > Sphingobacteriaceae > CAIKLP01. Next base: position 1,122 of record JBILIO010000132.1, read on the forward strand.
AGTTTTTCTTCGTTGATATAGTTGTTCAACGAATCTGATAATAAGTTATTAATCTCTTCAACTAATATACTTTTACCATATAATTTTTTGATATGAGATGCTGGCACCATGCCTTTTCTGAAACCGGGCATATTCGCTTTTTTACTATGGCTTTTTATAGCAGCTTCCACCTTAGATTGGTAATCTTCGGGGCTTAATTTGATTTTTACAACTGCATTTAATGCATTTACTTTCTCTAATGTTATATTCATTTTTCTATCAATTTTACTATTAAATAAAAACCCGCCAAAGCATTTCGAGCTTGGGCGGGATAGTGTGCGGAAGAAGGGACTCGAACCCCCACGCCGTGAAGCGCCAGATCCTAAGTCTGGTGCGGCTACCAATTACGCCACTTCCGCAAAGGATTTAAAGGAAGCAAAAGTACTAAAATTTGCTGATAAAAAAATTGTTTTTGCGGGTTTTATAGCCTTTTTTGCATTAAGATTCCAGAAATACTTGCTTGAAATAAGCCACGCTTTGTAATAAGCGACTACCATACCAGCTAAACATCTCCCCATCAACAACTTGAATGCTTGCGCTAGGTAGTAATTGTTGAAATGCGATTCGATGTTTTTCTTTAAATGGATAGGGTTCGGACGACAATAAAATGACACTTGGATTAATTTGTTGTATTTCTGATAAGGTAATATTTGGGTATCTGTTTGGATTTGGTAATGCATTTGCTGCATTTTCGAAACCCATATGCTCAAGTAAATCGTTGATAAATGTTTGTTTACCTGCTAACATATAGGGGTCTTTCCATATTAAATACAAGACCTTTTTCGAAGATTTGGCTTGATTCAATTCAATAAAATCTTTGGTAATTTGAACGCATATTTTTGCTCCTTCTGCAGATTTTTGAAATAAATCTGCTAGCTTTTGCATCATCTCCAATGCTTCCGTTAAATTAGAAATATCACTGATCCAAACCGGAAAATCTTTTTGCAAAGTTTCGATTTGCAATTGCTCATTTTCTTCTTTATTGCCAATAATAATATCCGGTTTTAAAGATTGAACAAGCGCAAGGTTGAGTGTTTTGGTACCTCCTATGATACTTGCCTTTTGTTTGATATTACTTGGATGAATACAAAATTTTGTACAGCCAATAATTTGATCTTGCAGCCCAATGTCGCACAGGTATTCTGTTTGAGAGGGAACCAATGAAATAATTCGCTTTGGAATAATCGGAAAGTCGAAGACATTTCCCATTTGATCTACTTGCAACATCTTTTTTTTATTTGAGTAGTTGCATGGTGATACCATCCCAAGTATGCATACTGATTAAAGTATTTGGATATTCTTTTTCGAAAACATAGGTGTTTTCTTTCTGCTTGTCGAGCATTACTTGTACCGTCCAAGTTTTTGCGTCGGAGGCCGAAACACTAATAACCGCATGGTATACACGCAAATCACCAAGGGCCGGGATTGCTTGATTTTCTAAAATATCCATGTTTACTTTCAAAGTATCACTAAATAAAAGCGCTCGTAAAGAATAAGGCAGTTGATCCGCTACTAAGACGTCTTTAGGAAGCACCTTCTTTCCTATACCTTCGTAATCAAGGTAAGAATCGTAATTCAAGGTTAAAATACTTTTGGTATTAAACATCGATTTACTGCAATTTCCATTTTCAGAAATACCATTATAATTATACTTATGTAATACCAATGCATTGGTATTTAAAAAATACTGATGCACAGCATACATAGGCATTCTAGGATTTACAGTGGCGATTTGTTTCGTTGTATATTTAACCACTTCATATAAATCTGGACGCGCTGTATTTTTAGTTTTTACATTAAATTGATCGTTAAATTGTTCTTTATTTAACTGAACAATCGATTGGTATTTTACTTGCTCCTTATTTACTATTGCCGAACACTCATAAGTATGTTCATCACTTTTATTGTTTTTCCAAAAATCGTGGTTTGCCCAATTAACATTGAAGTTAGTATGGGTTTCGTTGAAGTAAATTTGGCGTTGGTCAAATTCTTTTTTTGTTTTACTTTTTGCAAATTGAATGGAAAACCACACGGCAAATAATATGGCAACAATAGATAAAATAGATACTACTCGGAGTACTTTATCTAAAGAAGATTTGGCTTTATCGATATTCATAGGGCGAAAATAGCTGATTTTGATAGATTTTTCACATATTTTTTTGCCTATATTAGCCCTATTGGCATAATTCTTGTAAAACAAGTATTTGATTTTATTTAACTCTTCGTATTTTGAAACATTTTCATCGAATTCTATTAGCTTTTAGCTGCTTTTTATTGTTTTTAACAAATAGCTTAAAAGCCGATCACATGGTAGGTTACGACATGACCATGGTCTCTTTAGGCAACGATTTATATAAATTTAGAGTAGTAGCTTATCGCGATGTTACTGGAATTCCTATTCAGAGTTCATTTAACTTTAATATTTATAAAAACTCTGATAATACGGCTGCCCCAACACCTAGTTTTGTGGCTTCCCAAATTAATTATTCAGCTATTACCTACGATCCAAAAGATTGCCCTCCTGCAGGTGCCAATTTAAGACTTGAAAAATACACTTACGAATCGCCTTCCATGAACTTGTCGGCATTCAACTCAGGAACTGGTTATTATGTTACAGCTAGTACCTGTTGTCGAAATGCCGGAGTTTCCAATGTGTTAAATTCTACTTCTGCTGGCATTACGCTTACCATGGATTTTCCTAGATTAAATTCTACGGCTCCTACTCGTTTTAATTCTTCGCCTGAGTTTAGAAAAGCGCCACTCGCGTTCTTTTGCGTGGGTAAACCTTATACCTTAAATTGGAATATAGTGGATCCTAACGGAGATTCATTAGTCTATTATGTTGCACAATCGAATAATATGGGAAGCACCAAACCCTTACCAGTTATTGATTACGCGCCAGGCTATAATTTATTTTATAATAATATTGATGGCGTACCCGATTTAACAATGAACATTAAAACAGGTATCATCAATTTTATTCCTACTAAAGTGGGTCGTTATTTAGTGGCCTTTAGAGTAGAAGAATGGAAGAAAGCATCGGGCTCCACTCCGGCTTATAAAATTGGAGAAGTGCGAAGAGAGTTTCAGCTAGAAACAGTATTGTGTTCAGACGCTCCGCCAGTTACTATAGACGAATTAAATCAAAAAAGAGTGATTGTAGATACGGTTTATTACAACACGGTTTATAATAAAATTTTTACTTCGAGAGATAGTCCAACAGATTCTTTATATATGTATATTTTGCCTGATATTTCTGCTGGCGAAAACGTATTAGACCCTGTAAAGTTTGGTGGTAAATGGGGCGAAGCGGGAAGCGTGTTAGGCAATAATTCCAATTTAATTCTCGAAGATTTAGCACAAGTAAAAGGCGAGTTTTATTGGAAACCTTCTTGCGCCGTAGTAAGACCAAAACCTTATAAATTTACGGTTGTGGTGCGCGATAAAACTTGTCCATCTCCTTTTTACGATAGTACTTTTGTGACTATTTTTGTTAAAAAGAAACCCAATTACAAACCTTATTTTGTAGAACCCGATACCATGAAAACGCCCAAGACAAAGAATTACTTTGTGCTTGCGGGCGATCGATTCCAACTGGCTGGCGATACATTAATTAAATCATACGATAAAGATTCACTTGGTAATGTGGTTTCGCTTTTCATGGAACCCGATCCAGGTAATGGGGTGGTGAATTCGAAATTTGTGTTCAGCTCGAACCCAAATACGATTCATTCGACGGCTACTTTTGGCTGGCAAACGACCTGCGAAGATGTGCGTTCGACGCCTTATAAAGTGCGGTTCATTGCCGAAGACGACGACTGCTTGAAGCACGACTCGGCCTATTTTGATGTAAATATTTATGTGCGTCAAAGACCAAACTTAAAACCAGCATTTGACCAAGTCCTCAATAAAGAAGAATACCATATTCCCGAAGGACAAACCAAATCATTTAATATACGCGTAAACGACAGTGCAAGTTTTGCAGTGAATCAATACGATAGTTTAACGGTTACGGCCGATTT